>CANJXV010000312.1 GCA_947478935.1 Comamonadaceae bacterium | reverse complement strand
CAAACTCGCTACGCTCAAACAAGCGCCCGCCCTGATCCGTGCGCCGCTGTGTTGCTCAGCACGGCCTAGTGGCCCATGAAGCCCGCACACCGCGTGTGCTCGTTCGCTGCGCTCACCTTGCACACGCGCGCCCGCACGGTAGCTGCCGCGACCTCATCCGTAATTGCAGCCGCACCAAGCCCCAATCCATGGACTACGACTGCCACCTTCACCAATAGGGGCCAACAAACCCGCCCCGCAACTTCCCGCACCAACACCCCTATCCGGCCCAAAAAACCAAATTGGCTGTGCAGGCTCCCCCTCACCCCGGCGGGGGTGAAGGGGCGGGGGCAGGCGGGGGGTAAGAAAGCGGGGTATAGACACGTACACTGCCCGCATGAATAGAAATTTATGGTTACTGGCCCTCTGTCAAGGCTTCTTACTCACCAACAACATCGCTTTTGTCGCCATCAACGGCTTGGTGGGCTTTAGCCTGGCACCCATGGCCTGGATGGCGACCTTGCCGGTGATGGGCTATGTGCTGGGCTCAGCTTTTTCGACACCCATCGTGGCGCGCGTGCAGGCCCGTTGGGGTAGGCGTATCGGGTTTCAAACCGGCTTGCTGGTCGCCTTGCTATCGACCCTGCTGGCAGCCTGGGCCATAGACGTCCACAGTTTCTGGGGCCTGGTGTGCGCTACTTTTGTCGCGGGTTACTACAGCGCTAATGGCCAGTTGTACCGCTTTGCCGCTGCTGAACTGGCGCTGCCCGAAGCGCGTGAGCGCGCCGTGTCTTGGGTGTTGGCGGCGGGTTTGTTTGGCGCGGTGATCGGGCCGTATCTGGCGGTGCACTCTATGCAAATCTGGCAGGTGCCTTTTGTGGGCGCCTACCTTGCGCTGGCGGCGGTGGCGCTGCTGTCTTTGCTGATCATGGGGCGTATTGAGTTTGCGCCCGAGCCAGTGCGCGTGGCAGGTGCAGCGGCGCAGGACACGGGCCGTAGCGTCTGGCAGCTATTGCGCGAACCGGTGTTTTTTGTCGCCTGCATGGCCGCCGCATTGGGCTATGGCGTGATGAATTTATTGATGGCGGCCACGCCCTTGGCCATGCAGCAATGCGGCCTGGACTTTGGCGCCACCGCCATGGTCTTGCAATGGCATGTGCTGGGCATGTTTGCGCCGGGCTTTTTTACCGGCGATTTCATCAAACGCTGGGGCGCGCTGCCGGTGATGGGCGTGGGCGTGCTGCTCAATGTCGCCTGTGTCATGGTGGCGCTGAGCGGGGTGGATGTGTTGCAGTTCAGCGTAGCTTTGTTTTTGCTGGGCGTGGGCTGGAACTTTTTGTTCACCGGCGGCACCAGCCTGTCTTTACAGGCCTATGCGCCGCATGAAAAAGACCGCGCGCAGGCGGTGATCAACTTTGCAGTGTTCGCGGTCATGGCGATCACTTCTTTTGCCTCCGGGGCTTTGGTGACCACCAGCGGCTGGTTCTGGCTCAATGCGCTGTCACTGCTGCCGCTGGCCTTGACGGCTTGGATGCTTTGGTCTTTGCACCGTCGCGGCACGGGGGCGCCTCCTGCGGTCCCCGCCGCCGTCTGAATTGCGGTTTCCTGCCCCGGCCCTTTTACGGCTGGTGGCTTTAAGGCCGCCCCGTACAATGTGCGGTTGATCTTTGCCCCCACCGGGGCGCCTGTCACCCCCGGCTGCCGCCCTGTACGGCACCCGGTTTCAAGCTATTTTCCGGGAGTTATCCAATGTTTATTTCTTCGGCCTTTGCCCAAACCGCGCCTGCTGCGGGTGGTGATATGCAATCGACCCTCATGAGCATGCTGCCTTTAGCGCTGATGTTTGTGGTGCTGTATTTCGTCATGATCCGCCCGCAAATGAAAAAGCAAAAAGAACACGCTGCCATGATCGCCGCCTTGGCCAAAGGCGATGAAGTGATTACCGGCGGCGGCATCTTGGGCAAAGTCAGCAAAATGGGCGATACCTTTATCGGCTTGGAAGTCTCGCCAGGTGTCGATATTCAGGTCCAGCGCAGCGCCGTTATCCAAGTCCTGCCCAAAGGTTCCATCAAGTAATTCCCTTTTTTAGCGCAGCTTAGGCGGCCTTTGTTCTTATGAACCGTTATTCCCTATGGAAATACGCGATCTTGTTGGTCGCGCTGCTGATCGGCGGCTTGTACGCGCTGCCCAATATGTTTGGCGAATCACCGGCGGTGCAGGTCTCGGTGGCCAAAGCCTCGCTCAAGCTGGACCTTGGCACCGTTACGCAGGTGCAAGAGGCCCTCAAGGCGGCGGGCATCAACCCCGAAGTGGTGACGCTGGACGGTAACTCGATCAAGGCACGCTTTGTCAGCACGGATGTGCAGCTCAAGGCCAAAGACGTGATGTCGCAGGCGCTGAACCCGGATGCCGCCAATCCCTCGTATGTGGTGGCGCTCAATCTCTTGTCGCGCTCACCGGCCTGGCTGAGCGGCCTTCATGCTTCGCCCATGTACCTAGGTCTGGATTTGCGCGGCGGCGTGCACTTTATGCTGCAAGTCGATATGCAAGCGGCTTTGAGTAAAAAAGCCGAATCCCTGGCCGGCGATTTGCGCAGCGCCATGCGCGAAAAAAGCATACGCCACGGCGGCATCAGCCGCAATGCGCAAACCGTGGAGATCCGCTTTCGCGATGCCGCCATGGTCGAATCTGCCAAGCGCCTAATTCAAGACCAATTCCCCGATCTGGTGGTCGCTGAAAGTGTGGATGCGGGCGAGATCAAGCTGGTCGCCAGCATCCAAGCCGTGGCTGCACGCAAAGTCCAGGAGCAGGCACTCAAGCAAAACATCACCACGCTGCATAACCGGATTAACGAGCTGGGGGTAGCCGAGCCGGTGATTCAGCAGCAGGGTCTGGACCGCATCGTGGTGCAGCTGCCCGGCGTGCAGGACACGGCCAAGGCCAAAGACATTCTGGGCCGTACCGCCACGCTGGAAATCCGCATGGTCGAAGACGGCGCCGAAGCGCGTGCCGCCGAAACCGGCACCGGCCCCGTGCCT
>CANJXV010000311.1 GCA_947478935.1 Comamonadaceae bacterium | reverse complement strand
GTTTGCGCTGGCGCTCAAGCGCGCCGGTCTGGTGCGCCGCGTGGTCGGTTTTAGCCCCTCGCAGGCCACCCGCCAGCGTGCGCTGGACATGGGTGTGATTGACGCAGTGGCTAGCAGCGCCGACCAGGCCGCACAAGGTAGTGACCTGGTGCTGGTGGCCGTGCCGGTAGCCGCCACGCAAAGCACTTTGGCGGCGTTGTCCGGCGCCCTGTCACCGCAGGCCTTGTTGATGGACGTGGGCTCAACGAAGCGCGATGTGGTGCAAGCCGCAGAGTTTGCGCTGGGTAACAAACTGGCGACCTTTGTACCCGCCCACCCGATCGCCGGTAAAGAAGTGGCGGGCGTGGCCCATGCGGACGTAGATTTGTATACCGGCTGCCAAGTCATCCTCACCCCCATAGCCCAAACCGGCAAAGCGCAATGGGTGCAAGCGCAGTCGCTGTGGACCGCACTGGGCGCCCACGTGCGCACCATGAGCGCGCTGGACCACGACAGCGCATTTGCCGCTGTCAGCCACTTGCCCCATATGCTGGCCTTTGCCGCTATGAACGCAGTCAATGCCCAAGACCAAGCCGCGCATTTCCTGTCTCTGGCAGGCCCTGGCTTTCGCGACTTCACCCGCATTGCCGCGTCCGACCCAGCGGTGTGGCGGGACATCCTGCACGCCAACCGGGACCAGTTGCTGCTGCAATCGCAGCACCTGCGCGAGGCTTTGCAGGCCTTTGAGTCGGCCCTGGCCGAGCAAGATAGCGCGACTTTGCAAAAGCTGATCACCGCAGCCAGCCAATCACGCGCAGCCTGGTCGCTCAAGCGCTAAGACACTACCCATGTTTGCTACCCGTTTTCTCGATCTTCCTCCCCTAGCCCACGCCGGCGGCAGCGTCGCCCTGCCCGGCTCCAAAAGTATTTCCAATAGGGTGCTGCTGATGGCGGCCCTGTGCGAAGGTGTCACCGACATCCACGACCTGCTCGATTCGGACGACACCCGCGTCATGCTGGTCGCGCTAAAGGCTTTGGGCTGCACCATGCAGCGTGAAGGCAATAGCCTGCGCTTGACGGGCCTGAACGGACGTTTGCCGCAAGAGCCAATCTCCCTGTTTTTGGGCAATGCCGGGACCGCTATGCGCCCCTTGACGGCTGCGCTGGCCGTGCTGGGCGGCGACTTTGCACTCAGCGGTGTGCCTCGCATGCACGAGCGCCCGATTGGCGATCTGGTGGACGCGCTGCGCCAGCTGGGCTGCCGCATTGACTACACAGGCCAGGACGGGTTTCCACCTCTGCATATCGGCATGCCCCGCTTAAAGCTGGACGCGCCCATCCAGGTCCGCGGCGACGTGTCGAGCCAGTTTCTGACCGCTTTGTTGATGGCCTTGCCGTTGGTGGCGCGCCGCGACATCGTGATTGACGTGGTGGGCGAACTCATTTCGCGCCCCTACATCGCTATTACTCTGAATCTGCTGGCGCAGTTTGGCGTGCAAGTGCAGCGCGAAGGCTGGCAGCGATTTGTCATTCCCGCAGGCAGTCGCCTGCGTTCGCCTGGCACGCTCCACGTCGAAGCAGATGCGTCATCTGCCAGCTATTTTGTAGCGCTGGGCGCCATTGCGCCCGGTAACGAAGGTATACGCATTCAGGGCCTGGGCGAAAACTCGATTCAGGGCGATATCCGCTTTATCGAAGCGGCGCGCGCCATGGGCGCTGTCGTGGACAGCGGCCCTAATCACTTGCACGTGCGCCGGGGCGCTTGGCCGCTTCAAGCCATCGACCTGGACTGCAACCATATTCCCGATGCCGCCATGACGCTGGCCGTGATGGCGCTATACGCCCAAGGCACCACGGTCCTACGCAATATTGCCAGTTGGCGCGTCAAAGAAACCGACCGCATCGCCGCCATGGCGACCGAGCTGCGCAAACTCGGTGCCAGCGTGCAGGAAACGCCGGACTCCATTTCCGTCACCGCCCCGGCCAGCGCGACCCATTGGCGCGCTGCCAGCATCCACACCTACGACGACCACCGTATCGCCATGTGCTTTTCGCTGGCCGCCTTCAACCCCGCACAACTGCCGGTGCGCGTCCTAGACCCGCAATGCGTGGCCAAAACTTTTCCGGACTATTTCGAAGCCTTGTTTAGCGTCACCGGCGCAGCAGCGGGCCATATTCCGGTTTTGTGTGTCGATGGGCCTACGGCTTCAGGCAAGGGCACGCTGGCTGCCGCGTTGGCTGCCGCGTTGGGCTACCACTTTCTCGATTCGGGCGCGCTCTACCGCATTGCGGCCTACGCCGCCTTGCAAGCGGGTCTTTCACTTGGCCCATCGCAAGAACAGGCGATAGCCGCTTTGGCAAGCACGCTGGACATCCGCTTTGAAGGTGACCGCGTTTGGCTTAACGGGCAAGAGGTGAGCGAGGCTATACGCACCGAGCAAGCGGGCATGGATGCCTCAGCTGTGTCCAGCCTGCCTGCCGTGCGCGCCGCGCTCATGGATATGCAACAGCGTTTTAGGCGACTGCCCGGTCTAGTGGCCGACGGGCGGGACATGGGTACGGTGGTGTTCCCGGATGCAGGGCTCAAGGTCTTTCTCACCGCCAGCGCCCAGCGCAGGGGCGAAAGACGCTATAAGCAATTGATTTCTAAGGGAATTTCGGCTACACTCGGCCCTCTTTGCGCGGACCTGGCCGCGCGCGACTTGCGGGATACCACCCGCGCAGTTGCGCCGCTTAGGCCTGCACAAGATGCGATGCTCCTGGACAACTCCGAATTGACGATTGAAGAATCGATCACCCAGGTCTTGGGTTGGTGGCAAAGCAAGCAGCTATTTAACGCCCCGTAAACGGGCGTCACAAAGCTGGCGGTAAGCGAAAAGTCCAGGGTTTTCCTGGCATGGCCCCCGAGGCTCCCCTCGCGCTGCATGCGCATGGTTTCGGGGTTCTACAACCTAACCCGCGGTTTACACCGCAAACAACATGTCTGAATCTTTCGCAGCCCTCTTTGAAGAGTCGCAAAAATCGTCTGAAACCCGTAT
>CANJXV010000310.1 GCA_947478935.1 Comamonadaceae bacterium | reverse complement strand
GCACCAGGGCCTGGATTTCCCAGCGCCGGTGGGCACCACCGTGCTTTCGGCTGCGGGCGGCGTGGTGGTGACGCAGGAGGTGCAGCCAAATTACGGGCGGGTGATTGAGGTAGACCATGGCAACGAGGTGTTGACGCGCTATGCCCATCTCTCCCGCACCATTGTGAAAAAAGGCGATTTGATCAAGCGCGGCCAAAAAATGGCAGAGGTGGGTAATACGGGGCGTTCCACGGGGCCGCATTTGCATTTTGAAGTGTTGGTGCGCGGGGTGGCGCAGGATCCGCAGAAATTCCTAGCCCTGGGCCGCAGTGAGGCGGACAAGACGGCGAAACGCTAAAATCTAAGATTCAGCTAGGGCGGGTGTGCGGCGCATTTTTGCATCGCCTTAACTCTTTCAAATCATCCATAACGGACTACCACTGCACTGTTCTGCGAGCACTTCGGTCTCACAGGGCGGACTCTCTACCGATGCCACTCTCCTTTCTCACCAAGTTATTTGGAAGCCGCAATGACCGCTTGCTTAAGCAGTACCGGACTTCCGTTGTGCGTATCAACGCGCTGGAGCCGCAGTACGAGGGCTTGAGTGATGAGGCCTTGCGCGGCAAAACGACCGAATTCAAGGCCCGCGTGGCCGGTGGCGAAAGTTTGGACGCGATCTTGCCGGAGGCGTTTGCCGTCGTACGCGAAGGCGCCAAGCGTGTTATGAAAATGCGCCACTTTGATGTGCAGTTGATGGGCGGCATGGCACTGCACCAAGGAAAGATTGCAGAAATGGGTACCGGCGAGGGCAAGACCCTGACGGCAACTTTGCCGGTGTACCTCAACGCCCTGACCGGAAAAGGCGTGCATGTGGTGACGGTGAACGACTACTTGGCCGGACGCGATGCGCGCTGGATGGGCCAACTTTACGGCTTTTTAGGCCTAAGCGTGGGTATAAATACATCGCAAGCGCCGCGCCCTGAAAAGCAGGCGGCCTACGGATCGGACATCACCTACGGCACCAATAACGAATACGGCTTTGACTACCTGCGCGACAACATGGTCTACGAGGTCACGGACCGCGTGCAGCGCGGGCTGAACTTCGCCATTGTCGATGAGGTCGATTCGATTTTGATCGACGAGGCGCGCACGCCACTGATCATTAGCGGTCAAGCCGAAGACCATACCGCCATGTACGTCGCTATCAACACCGTGATTCCCACGCTCAAACGCCAGGAGGGCGAGTTGGACTTGCGCACGGGCGAAGGCGTGATTACGCCGGGCGACTTCACGCTCGACGAAAAATCCCAGCAGGTATTTCTCACCGAGCAAGGCCATGAAAGCGCCGAGCGCTTGCTGGCGGGCCTCAACCTCATTCCGCCCGGCTCGTCCCTCTACGACCCGGCCAACATCAGTCTCATGCACCATGTGTACGCGGCCTTGCGCGCCAATCATTTGTACCACCGTGACCAGCACTATGTGGTGCAGGAAGGCGAGATCATCATTGTGGACGAATTTACCGGCCGCTTGATGACCGGACGGCGCTGGAGCGATGGCCTGCACCAGGCGGTGGAGGCCAAAGAGGGTGTGGCCATCCAGGCCGAAAACCAGACCCTGGCTTCGATTACTTTTCAGAACTATTTCCGCTTGTACGGCAAGCTCTCAGGCATGACGGGCACGGCCGATACCGAGGCCTATGAGTTCCAGGAAATCTATGGCCTGGAGACGACGGTGATACCACCGAACCGCCCCAGCCGCCGTGACGACCAACTCGACCGGGTGTACAAAACCACTGCTGAAAAATACAAGGCGGCGATTGACGATATCCGCGAATGCTATGGGCGCGGCCAGCCGGTATTAGTGGGCACCACCTCGATCGAGAACTCGGAAATTATTTCGAATTTACTGACCGCGGAAAAACTGCCGCACCAGGTGCTTAATGCTAAGCAGCACGCCCGCGAGGCCGACATCGTGGCCCAAGCCGGGCGAGCGCAAATGATCACGATTGCCACCAATATGGCCGGACGCGGCACCGACATTGTGCTGGGCGGCAATGTAGAAAAAGCCATTGAGTTAATGCGTGCTGACGAGTCGTTGGACGAAGCCACGCGGATCACGCGCGAAGCCCAACTGCGTGCGCAATGGGATATCGACCACAAAAATATTACTGGTCTGGGTGGTTTGCGCATCATCGCCACTGAGCGTCATGAGTCGCGCCGCATCGACAACCAGTTGCGTGGCCGCTCCGGGCGCCAGGGCGACCCCGGCTCCTCGCGTTTTTACCTGAGTTTGGATGATGCCCTGATGCGCATCTTTGCAGGCGAGCGCGTCAAATCCATCATGGACCGGCTCAATATGCCCGAAGGCGAGGCCATCGAGGCGGGTATGGTGACACGCAGCATCGAGAGCGCGCAGCGAAAAGTGGAGGCGCGCAACTTCGACATGCGAAAGCAATTGCTGGAATACGACGATGTGTCCAACGACCAGCGTAAAGTGATCTACCAGCAGCGCAATGCGATTTTGGACGCCCAGGATTTGAGTGCCCAGATCGCCTCCTTGCGGCGCGGCAGTTTTGAAGACCTGGTGCGCTCGTTCGTGCCGGTGGAGTCGGTGGAGGAGCAGTGGGACGTGGAGGGCCTGCAACGCCAGCTGAATGATGATTGGGGTATTGCCTTGGACCTAGTGGGCCATGTCAGCGCGGCCAGCGCCATTAGTGATGAGGATATTGTGACTAGGGTGCTGGAGGCAGCCGATGCCGCATTTGCTTCCAAGGTCGAGCATGTGGGCCAAAGCGGCTTTACGCAGTTTGAGCGTATGGTCTTGTTGCAAACCATCGATAGCCAGTGGCGCGACCATTTGAGTTCGCTAGACTATTTGCGTCAGGGCATCCATTTGCGCGGTTATGCGCAAAAGCAACCCAAGCAGGAATACAAGCGTGAAGCCTTCGAATTATTCGGCCAGATGCTCGATTCGGTGAAAAACGAAGTCACCAAAATTTTGATGACGGTGCGAATTCAGTCCGCCGAGCAGTTGGACGAGGCCGCACAG
>CANJXV010000309.1 GCA_947478935.1 Comamonadaceae bacterium | reverse complement strand
CCATGGTCGGGTCGGTGAGCACGCTGATGTAAGGCAATCCTTTTTTGGCCAGGCGCGTGAGCGAGGCATTGGTTTTGGCCATTTGCATAAGGCTGAGTAAGCCCTCTTGCATACGGGCACCGCCGGTAGCGGTAAAGCACAGGAAGGCGGATTTTTGTTCCATGGCCGCTTCCACGCCTCGCACAAAGCGTTCACCCACGACCGAGCCCATACTGCCGCCCATGAATTCAAATTCGAAGCAGGCGGCCACCACGCCGATACCGTGTACCGAGCCGCCGATAACGACCAGCGCATCCGTTTCGTTAGTATTTTCCAGAGCCTCTTTCAGGCGCTCTGTGTATTTGCGACTGTCTTTGAATTTGAGTGCGTCCACCGGCAGCACTTCCTGACCGATTTCAAATCTGCCTTCGTTGTCCAAAAACGCATCGAGCCGGGCGCGCGCGCCGATGCGGTGGTGGTGACTGCAAGTAGGGCAGACATTGACGTTTTGCTCCAGGTCCGACTTGTACAGCACGGTTTCACAGCCTGGGCATTTGACCCAAAGCCCTTCGGGCACCGTGCGCCGGTCCGCAGGGTCGGTTTGCTCGATTTTGGTGGGTAGCAGTTTTTCCAGCCAGCTCATAGTCTTACTCCGTGTTTCGCTTGACCAAGGCCTGAGGGTTCTAAGCCGGTTTCAAGCATCCATTGCGCTGCGCACTTCGGCCAAGAAGGCTTGCGCGGTAGGCGCCACTGTATCGCGGGCCGCATTTTCAATCAATTGAATCATTTTGCTGCCGATCACTACCGCATCCGCCACTTTGGCAATGGTCGCGGCGGTCGCGCCATCGCGGATGCCAAAACCGACGCCTACCGGAATTTGGATGTGGCGGCGTATGCGCGGCAGCATCGCGCCCACTGCATCGGTGTCCAGCGTACCCGCACCGGTGACACCTTTAAGCGAGACGTAATACACATAACCACTGGCAACCGCCGCCACCTGCGCCATGCGCTCGTCGGTGCTGGTCGGTGCCAGCAAAAAGATCAAGTCCATATTGCGGGCGCGCAGCTGCGCTGCAAAGTCAATGCATTCCTCGGGGGGGTAGTCCACCACCAGTACCCCGTCCACTCCGGCTTGCGCGGCATCATGGACAAAGGGGCTGTCAACGCCGAGGGTCGCGTGGCGCTGGTCATAGCGCTCTATAGGGTTGGCATAGCCCATCAACACCACCGGCGTTTCATTGTTGGTCACCCTAAATTGGCGCACCATCTGCAGCACTTGCACCAAGCCGATCCCCATGGACAAGGCTTTGTCGCCCGAGCGTTGGATCACCGGGCCGTCGGCGCTGGGGTCGGAGAAGGGGACTCCTAGTTCGATGACGTCAGCGCCCGCAGCCACCATGGCATGCATAAGCTCCGGCGTGACATCGGCATAGGGGAAGCCAGCGGTGACAAAGGGAATTAAGGCTTTGCGCCCTTGCGCTTGCAGCGCGGTAAACGTGCTTTGGATGCGACTCATGCTTTGGCTCCCAAGCCATGCAGAGTGACCGGATGCTCGATACCCCCTTTGACGCTCTGCCCTTGGCAGCTGGGGCGGCAAAAAAAGTCGCCATTGCTCAGGTCCGCCACCGTTCCAATGTCTTTGTCACCCCGGCCCGAAAGATTTACCAGTATCGACTGGTTGGGCCGCATGGTCTTGGCCAACTGCATGGCGTATGCCACCGCGTGGCTCGACTCCAGTGCCGCAATGATGCCCTCGGTGCGGCATAGGTAGTGAAAAGCATCTAGCGCCTGTTTGTCAGTAATGCCCACGTACTGCGCGCGGCCGATGTCGCTCAGGAAGGCGTGCTCGGGGCCGACGCCGGGGTAGTCTAGCCCTGCGCTGATGCTATGAGTCTCGGTGACTTGGCCGTTATCGTCCTGCAACACATAGGTCCGGTTGCCATGTAAGACGCCGGCGCTGCCGCGCTGAATCGAGGCCGAATGCTTGCCGCTGTCCAGGCCTTCGCCCGCCGCTTCCACGCCTATTAGTTGCGTGTTTTCAAAAGGGATGTAAGGGTAAAAAATACCCATGGCGTTGCTACCGCCGCCCACGCAGGCGATCACCGCGTCTGGCTGGGTGTTGGCTGCATGCTGCGCGGCCAGCATGTCTGGCATTTGCGCAATGCATTCGGTGCCGATGATGCTTTGGAAATCGCGCACCATCATCGGGTAGGGGTGTGGGCCGGCCACGGTGCCAATGATGTAAAAAGTGTTGTCCACATTGGCAACCCAGTCGCGCATGGCTTCGTTCAGCGCGTCTTTCAGGGTGCGGCTGCCGGACTCGACCGGCACCACGGTGGCGCCTAGCAGTTTCATCCGATAGACGTTCGGGCTTTGGCGCTTTACGTCTTCGCTACCCATATAGACCACGCACTCCAAACCGTAGCGGGCACAAATGGTCGCAGTGGCCACGCCGTGCTGACCGGCGCCGGTCTCGGCGATGATGCGCGGCTTGCCCATGCGCTTGGCCAGCATGGCCTGGCCTATGGTGTTGTTAATTTTGTGGGCGCCAGTGTGGTTCAGGTCTTCGCGCTTAAGGTAAATTTGGGCGCCACCCATTTCGCGACTCATGCGCGCGGCATGGTAAACCGGCGAGGGCCGCCCTACAAAATGGGCTAATTCGGACTTGAACTCCGCCACAAATTGCGGATCGTGCTGGTAGCGCGCGTAGGCGGCTTTGAGTTCGTTGATGGCATGGGTCAGCGTCTCAGAAACAAAACTGCCGCCGTATTTGCCGAAATGGCCGCGAACGTCGGGTTGTTGATAGTCAAGCATGCTCAATGTAATCCTGCAAGGCGTTGGTCGGCTGCGCGAACGGCGGCGACGAACTGATTAATTTTTTCGGAGTCTTTGATGCCCTTGAGGGTTCCGCCCCCAGGCGCATCGACTTCCACTGCGGAACTGACGTCTACGGCCAGCGATTTACAGCGTGGCCGTAGCAGGGCGATGCCGTCGCCCACGTTTGCAGCATTGAGTCCACCACTCAAGACGAGGTGAGCGTTGACGCTTGGAGGAAGCAGTGACCAATTGAATGCCTTACCGCCGCCGCCGAAT
>CANJXV010000308.1 GCA_947478935.1 Comamonadaceae bacterium | reverse complement strand
CGTTCCTGGCTGATTTTGCGCACCGCGTGCAGCACCGTGGTGTGATCACGCCCGCCAAATAGCTCGCCGATCTCGGGCAGGCTTTTTTGCGTCAACGCTTTGGCCAGGTACATGGCAATCTGGCGCGGGCGGGCAATACTGGCCGGGCGTTTCTTGGAATACATGTCCGCGACCTTAATTTTGTAGTAGTCGGCCACGGTTTTTTGAATGTTTTCCACAGATATCTGGCGATTCTGTATAGAAAGCAAGTCTCGCAAGGCCTCGCGCGCCAGCGGGATGGAAATTTCCTTCTGGTTAAAACGCGAATACGCCAGGCATTTGCGCAAAGCGCCCTCCAGCTCGCGGACATTGGAGCGTACATTTTTGGCGATGAAAAACGCCACTTCCTCGGGCATGTCGGCGCCCTCGGCGCGCGCTTTGTTGATCAAAATCGCTACCCGCATCTCCAATTCGGGCGGCTCGATGGCGACCGTCAGCCCCGAATCAAACCGCGAAACCAGGCGTTCGTGGATGTCCGTCAAGCCCTTGGGATACGTGTCGCTGGTCATCACGATGTGGGATTTTTTGGCCAGCAAAGCCTCAAACGCATTGAAAAACTCTTCCTGGGTGCGCTCTTTATTGGCAAAAAACTGCACGTCGTCGATCAGCAATAAGTCCAAGGAATGGTATTTGTCCTTGAATTCTTCAAAGGTTTTGCGCTGGTAGGCCTTAACCACGTCGGACACAAATTGCTCCGCATGGATGTACAACACCTTGGCCGCGGGCTTGTCGGCAAGCAGTCGGTTGCCTGCGGCATGCATTAAGTGCGTCTTGCCCAGACCCACGCCGCCATAGATAAACAAGGGGTTGTACAGGTGTCCAGGAGTGGTGGCGACGTGCATGGCGGCGGCGCGCGCCATGCGGTTGGCGCTGCCTTCGACCAAGTTGTCAAAGTTAAGCATGCTGTTGAGGCGGTTTTTAGGCGCCTCGGGCGCGGCAACGATGGCCGCGCTACCGCTGCCCTGCCCACGTACGGCGGGGCTGCGCGACGAAAGCTCTTGCCGAGGCGGGGCCTCGCGCTGGCTAATCACCAGCTCGACCTGCACCGGCTGGCCGCAAAGGCGCTCGAGCACGGCGGCCATCGGCGCCAGGTACTGGGCGCGCACCCAGTCCAGCTTGAACCGGTTGGCGACAATCACCTGCACTTTGCTGAAGTCTTCGGATACCTGGGCCGTTAAGGGCTTGAGCCAAGTGTTGAACTGCTGCTCGGGCATGTCCATAGCCATTTTTTCCATGCATGTATGCCACAAAGCCTGGCCTGCATCGCCTGTGTGCGCGGCATCGCCATAAGGCACAATATCTTCGGTCATGAACGCAGTGAGTCTGTGGATAAAATGGGAATGTGGATGCCAGGCGGGTGAATTATCAAACGCTTATCCACAAAAATGGAGCGCCCGGCCGACGGCCTAATGCTAACCGCAAGCGCCGGCTTTTGGCCACGATTTTTGTGAAATTTGGATTTCCAAACAACATCCGAGGCAGCGTCACAGCGGTACGCAGAGGCTCTCGCTTGGCTTGGCGTCGAAAATTTGCGATAATCCTAGGCTTTCCCTAAAAATCCCTTAGGGAATTTAGCCGGTAAGTCTATTCGAAGATGTTGATGAATAGACGCAAACGCCGGATCCGATCTGTCAGGAAATCCAAATGAAACGCACTTACCAGCCCTCCAAAATCCGCCGCGCCCGCACCCATGGCTTCTTGGTCCGCATGAAAACGCGTGGCGGCCGCGCAGTGATTAACGCACGTCGCGCCAAAGGCCGTAAACGCCTCGCTGTCTAAGCGGTACGCGCCACGGCGCCGGTCTGACCCGTGCAAGGACTGCGCACCCGCGCCCAATTCCAAGCGGCTATGGCCGGCACGGTGCGAGCCCGTAGCCACCATTTCGTGTTGCACTTTTGCAGCTTCGATGGCGCCCAGCCTTCCCAGGCCACCGCGCCTGAAAGCACTGTTTTTAACAAAGGCTTCGCACTGGACCGCCCCGCAGTCGGCGCATTGGTACCCAAACGCTGGGCCAAACGCGCCGTGACCCGAAACACCATCAAGCGCCAGATTTACCACGTGAGCCAGCTTTTTGAAACGCAACTTGCCTCCGGCGCCCATGTGGTGCGACTGCGCACTGCGTTCGACCCCCGGCTGTTCCCCAGTGCCACCTCGGCACCTTTGCGCGCTGCGGTACGCCAAGAATTGCTAACCCTGTTCGGCCATGCCGGGCACACCCATCCCGCGCCAAGCCCATGATGCAAACCCTGCTCATCGGCCTGGTCAAAGGCTACCGACTGCTGCTCAGCCCCTGGCTGGGGAGTTCCTGCCGGTTTGAGCCAACCTGCTCCCGCTACGCGCTAGGGGCTTTAGAAAACCATGGCGCCGCTACCGGTACTTACCTGACAATCGCCCGTCTTGCGCGCTGCCATCCCTGGTGCGACGGTGGACTGGACCCGGTTCCACAAGACAAACCCCGGCTGTTCAGCCGCCTGATTTCCCCTCCTTCTGAAAAGAACCCCTCATGAACGATATACGCCGCACTGTTTTGTGGGTGATTTTTGGCTTTTCCATGGTGCTGCTATGGGACAAGTGGCAAATTCACAACGGCAACAAACCGACGTTTTTCCCCGGCCCGCCCACCGATGTCAGCGCCGCCGCCCCTGCGGCTAACAAAGCAGCCGCCTCTGATGCCAGCGTGCCGGGCACTGCTCCGGTGGCAGCAACGGCAGTGGCCAACGCCGCGCCTGCGGTGGAATCCGGAGCGATTGCACGCGGCGAACGCATTCGCGTTACGTCCGATGTGTTGTCACTTGAATTCGACACGCTAGGCGGCACCTTGGTGGGCTCGGAATTTCTGAAATACGGCGAGGTCGGCGACAAGAACAAGCATGTCAAGCTGCTCGATGACAGCAAAGAGCGCATCTACCTAGCCCAATCTGGCGTGGTAGCGGGTGCACTGCCAGGCAACTTCCCAACGCACAAAACGCCTATGGCTTTTTCCGGCGCGACGCAGCTCAAAGACGGCCAGGACAGCCTGCAACTGACCTTTAGCTCGCCTGATGTCGGCGGCATCAGCGTGGTTAAAACCTAT
>CANJXV010000307.1 GCA_947478935.1 Comamonadaceae bacterium | reverse complement strand
TCGCTCACTCCAGCGCCAGGTGAGTCGCGTAATCAAGAGGTGGTCATCGCCGCCGAAATTTTGCAGGCGCTGGGCTTGCGTGCTTTTGTACCCAGCGTCACGGCCTGCCCAGGGTGTGGCCGTACCACCAGCACCACTTTCCAAGAGCTTACCCAGCAGATCGATAATTTTTTGCGCGATCAAATGCCGGTCTGGCGCAAAGAGTTTCCCGGAGTTGAGGGGCTCAAGGTCGCGGTCATGGGCTGTATCGTCAACGGGCCGGGTGAGAGCAAACATGCCGATATTGGCATCAGCCTACCGGGTACTGGCGAGGCCCCTGCGGCGCCAGTATTCATTGACGGCGAAAAGCGCATGACACTGCGCGGTGACGCGATTGCTACTGAATTCCAAGCGGTAGTGGAAAACTATATCCGGGAGCGCTTTGGCGCACCGGCTCTCAAATAAAACACACTGTATGAATCAAGCACTATCGCCACGCAAGGCGGAACGCCTGGTGGCCGTCAAAGGCATGAATGACATCTTGCCGCCGGAATCTGCGCAATGGGAAGACTTGGAGGCGCGCGTTCGCGCCCTGATGCGTCGCTATGCCTACGAGAGCATCCGCACCCCGATCGTTGAGCCCACCGCCCTGTTTGTGCGCGGCCTAGGCGAGGTAACGGACATTGTTGAAAAGGAAATGTATTCCTTTGAAGACCGCTTGAATGGCGAGCAACTGACGCTGCGCCCCGAAAACACTGCCGGTTTAGTGCGCGCTGTAGTGGAGCACAACCTTTTGTACAACGGCGGCAAACGCCTGTTTTACATCGGTCCGATGTTCCGCCACGAGCGTCCGCAGCGCGGACGCTACCGCCAGTTCTACCAAATTGGCGCTGAAGCCCTGGGCTTTGCAGGGCCAGAACTGGATGCCGAATTGATTTTGATGGCACATGCACTCTGGAAAGAATTGGGCATCCGAGGCGTGCAATTGCATATCAACAATTTGGGCCAACCCCAAGAGCGCAAATTGCACCGCGCGGCTTTGATTGCTTATTTTGAGCAACATGATGATGTTTTGGATGCGGACTCGCGCCGGCGTTTGCACCTCAATCCATTGCGCTTGCTAGACAGCAAAAACCCGGCCATGCAGCCAGTCATTGAGGGCGCCCCGCGCCTCATGGATTTTCAGGGCGATGCATCGCGCGCGCATTTGGTCGCGGTACTGGGCATCTTGAAGGCCAATGGGGTGGATTACGTCATCAATCCGCGACTGGTGCGCGGCATGGACTACTACAACCTTACCGTGTTTGAATTTGTCACCACTGAGCTGGGCTCTCAGGGGACGATATGCGGTGGTGGCCGCTACGACTACCTGGTCGAAGAGGTGGGTGGCAAGCCCGCGCCTGCCGTGGGCTGGGCGCTGGGTATGGAGCGTTTACTGGAGTTGCTCAAGACGCAGGGCGTTCAGGGCGCGCCGACCGCGCCGGATGCGTTTGCCGTTGTCACCGATAAAAATTTCTTGCCGGATGCGGCGCGCACTCTGGAGCACTTGCGCGGTGTGGGTGTGGCGGTTCAGTTGCACGCCAGCGCGGACGGCGCCATGTCTAGCATGAAATCGCAGTTCAAAAAAGCCGACGCCTCGGGCGCGCGCTTTGCACTGGTGTTTGGAACAGACGAATTGGCAGGTGGCCATCTCAGCATCAAAGACTTACGCAACGCATCGACGCCACAACGCAAAGTGGCACTGACAGACTGGGCGCAATGGGCGCAAAGCCTACAATCCAACGCTTAACCACGTATTGCCATGGCCAACCAACTAGACCTCGAAGAACAAGAACAGCTTGACCAGCTCAAGCATTTCTGGAACCAATACGGCAATCTGATCACCGGGCTGCTCATCGTTGTACTCGGCGCAGTGGCTGCTTGGAATGGCTACCACTATTGGCAGCGTAGCCAGGCAGCCCAGTCGGCGGCCATGTACGATGAAATGAGCAAGTCGTTGGCGGCCGGTGATATGGCGATGGCACAGCGCACCTTCTCGGATATGAAAGAGCGCTACGCATCGGCCACCTATACCCAACAGGCTGCCTTGGCTTTGGCGCGCCAAGCCAGCGACAAAGGCGATAACGGTACGGCGAAAACCGCGCTGCAATGGGTGGTGGATAAATCAGGCGATGAGGGTTACACGGCGATTGCCCGCCTGCGCTTAGCAAATATGTATTTCGACGCTAAAGATTACGCGCAGGCTTTGGTGCTGCTCGAAGGCGTGAAAGTTGACGCCTTTACCGCTTTGGTGGCCGACCGAAGGGGTGATATTTTTGCCGTTCAGGGCAAGCGGCCAGAAGCGAAGGCAGCGTACCTGCAGGCCTACCAAAAACTAGAAGAGCGTGCGCAATACCGGCGCGTGGTGCAAGTCAAGCTCAATGCGCTGGGGGTAGATCCTGAAGCTTCGAACACTGCCAAGGCGCTTGAGGTGCAGAAGTAATGACGCAGTGCCGATCGCATTTGCGCATCCTCTGGGCAACGTATGCCTGCTGCTTGGCGCTTGCGCTGACCGCCTGTGCCAGTTTTGAGAAGCCCAAACCCGAGCCCTTGGAGGCCAATCCTGCCAAGTTGGCAGTGAAGGAGGTTTGGCGTGTCAACCTAGGGGCCACGGCATCTCCCCTAGAGATGCGTACCGTCGGTGTAACGCTTTGGGCTGCGGCCAGTCAAGGTGATTTGAGCCTGATTGATGCCGCAACCGGTCAAGTGCGTGCGCGGTCCAGCGCAGGGCAGCCGCTTAGTGCAGGTGTGGGTGCGGACAAGCAGTTTGTTGCGGTAGTAAGCCGTGACAACCAGTTGATTGTCCAAAGTGAGCAAAAGGAAATTTGGCGTCAGAAGATTCCGTCGCTGGTAGTCACGCCACCTTTGGTCGCGGGTGAGCGGGTATTTGTTTTGGCAGCGGACCGCACGGTTTATGCCTTTGATGCCGCCAACGGGCGCAAGCTTTGGACGCAACAGCGCTCCGGTGAATCCTTGTTACTGGCCCAGGCCGGTTTATTGACGGCTGTGGGAGATACTTTGCTGGCCGCGCAGGCCGGTCGCTTGCTCGGTTTGAATCCACAAAATGGAACGCTGCGCTGGGATGTGCAAGTGGCCAGC
>CANJXV010000306.1 GCA_947478935.1 Comamonadaceae bacterium | reverse complement strand
TCCGACAAAGCCGCCGACTTTGGCGTGCAGTGGCAGGGTGCTTTGGGCAAGGCGGGCGATGGCACGGTGGGCGTTCTGGGTACTAACTTTGGCTCGGGCGGCTCCAACATCATCAGTTTGGCGACGGGCGTGGCCACGGGAGCGGTAGTACCCAAGCCGGGCTTGAACATCGGCATAGCACAGCAGTACGATGGTAAATACGTCCTGGGCGCACTGGCGCGTTTTCTGGAAACGTCGGGTTCGGGCAATGTGCTGTCAACGCCTAATTTGCTGACCCTGGACAATGAAGAAGCCAAAATTGTGATTGCGCAAAACGTGCCCTTTGTCACTGGTCAGTTCACCAACACCGGTACCGGTAACGGCGCGGTCAACCCCTTCCAAACCATTGAGCGTAAAGACGTGGGCCTGACCCTCAAAGTGAAGCCGCAAATCAGTGCCAACGGTACCGTCAAATTAACGATTTACCAAGAGGTGTCGGCGGTGGACAGCAGTTCGGCCTCCAGCGCTAACGGCCCCACCACGAATAAGCGCACCATCGAATCCAATGTGCTAGTCGATGACGGCTCGGTGGTGGTGCTGGGCGGCCTGCTACAAGACAACTTCACCGGTAACACGGACAAGATTCCGGGCCTGGGCGACTTACCTTTTATTGGCAGTTTGTTCAAGAGCAATTCGCGCAGTCGCAAAAAATCTAATCTGATGGTTTTTTTGCGGCCTGTGGTGGTGCGTGATGCGGCTTCCAGCGACCGCCTGTCCATGGAGCGCTATGAACAAATGCTGGGCGGCATGAGAGAAGCACAACCGGTGACCAGCCAGACCACGCCCATCAACGAAGGCCCGGTGCTGCCCGCGCTACCCGCCAAAAACTGACATGCGCTACCCCCTGCCTTATGCGTTTGCGCGCACCCAGCAAGTGCTGCTGGAGGATGCGGGCGATCAGCTCACGCTGCATGTGCATGCCGCCTCGCTGCCCGGTGGCTTGAGCGAGGTGATGCGCAAATACGCGATTGCATCGGTGCAAACCCATAGCGCGCCGGAGCTGGTGCAGCGCATTAGCGCTGCCTATGCACAAGGCGAATCTAGCGCGGCGGCAGTGGTTAGCGAAGTCGAGGGTGAGGCCGATCTCACGCGCATGATGCAAGACTTGCCGGCTATCGAAGACTTGCTGGAAACCTCGGATGACGCACCCATCATCCGTATGCTCAATGCCTTGCTGACCCAGGCCGCGCGCGACGGTGCCAGCGACATCCATATTGAAGCCTTCGAGCGCCATTCGGTCGTGCGCTTTCGGGTCGATGGCAATTTGCGCGAAGTGGTGCAGCCCAACCGCGCCTTGCATGCGGCCCTAATTTCACGCCTAAAAATCATGGCCGAGCTAGACATTGCCGAGCGTCGCTTGCCGCAAGACGGACGCATCTCGCTGCGTATAGGCACACGGGCAGTTGACGTGCGCGTTAGCACCTTGCCCAGCGCTCACGGCGAGCGCGCAGTGCTGCGTTTGCTGGACAAAAGTGAGAGCAAACTCAGCCTCGAATCGGTGGGCATGCAAGGTGATGTGCTGGTGCGTTTTAGCCACTTACTGGCGCAACCGCATGGCATTATTTTGGTGACTGGCCCCACCGGCTCGGGCAAGACCACCACGCTGTACGCCGGTTTGCAACGCCTCGATACCCAAGGCAGCAACATCATGACGGTGGAAGACCCTATTGAATACGAGCTGCCCGGTGTAGGGCAGACCCAAGTCAACGCCAAGATCGACCTCACGTTTGCCAAGGCCTTGCGTGCCATCTTGCGCCAGGACCCGGACGTGATCATGATCGGCGAGATACGCGATTTCGAAACCGCGCAAATTGCGATTCAGGCCTCGCTCACCGGGCATCTGGTGCTGGCGACGTTGCATACCAACGATGCAGCCAGCGCCGTCACCCGTCTGACCGACATGGGTGTCGAGCCTTTCTTGCTCAGCTCCTCCTTGCTTGGTGTGCTGGCGCAGCGTCTGGTGCGCAAGCGCTGCACCGCCTGCGCCGGTGCGGGTTGCATCACTTGCGGGCATACCGGTTACGCCGGGCGGACCGGAGTGTTTGAGCTGCTGCTTACCGATGACGCTATCCGCGCGCAAATCCACAGCCAGGCCTCCGAGGCCGATATCCGCCAGGCGGCTTTGGCAAGCGGCATGGTACTGATGCGCGAGGATGGGCAACGCCTGGTCGATACTGGTATTACCACGCGCGAAGAATTGCTGCGTGTGACGCGCGATTAAACGCCGATCGCGTCGCGCCAGCGCATCCATACCGAATTACCTGTTTACCATGCCCGCCTACGCTTTCGAAGCACTCAGCGCCGACGGCCAAACCCGCAAGGGCACGCTGGAAGCAGACTCGGTCAAATCAGCGCGCACCCAGCTGCGCTCGCAGGGGCTGGTGCCGCTCAGTGTCGAGGCGGTGCAAACAGCCAAGGCCGGCAGCGCTGGAGCGATGTTTAGCCGCCGCGTGTTTGGTGCGCAAGCGCTGGCGGTGTGGACGCGCCAACTGGCAGGTTTGGTGGTCTCGGGCTTGCCGCTGGAGCGCGCGCTGGCCTCACTGAGCAGCGAAGCCGAAAGCGATGCCGAGCGCAATTTGGTGGCTGATTTGCGCGCAGAGGTCAACAGCGGCAGTACCTTTGCGCGCGCGCTGGCACAGCACCCGCGCGCGTTCTCCGCGATCTATGTGGCGGTGGTCGGCGCAGGCGAGCAAAGCGGTAATTTGGGGCTGGTGCTGGAGCATCTGGCGCAAGACTTGGAAGACCAGCAAGTGCTCAACGCCAAGCTCTTGGGCGCCGCCCTATACCCCGCCATCGTCAGTTTGGTGGCCCTGGCCATCGTCTTGTTTTTAGTCACTTATGTGGTCCCGCAAGTGGCTAGCGTGTTTGCCGGCAGCAAACGCGCTTTGCCCTTTTTAACCGTGTTGATGCTGGGCATTAGCGACGTGGTGCGCAGCTTTGGCTGGCTGATGTTGGCTGCGGTGGTGGCGGCTACCGTCGCTGTGCGTTGGGCGCTGCGCGCGCCCGAGTTGCGCTACCGCTTTGACGCCGCCTGGCTGGGCTTGCCCATCATCGGGCGGCTGTCGCGCAGCTATAACGCAGCCCGCTTTGCCAGTACGCTGGCGATGCTGG
>CANJXV010000305.1 GCA_947478935.1 Comamonadaceae bacterium | reverse complement strand
ATGCTCGATGATCGCTCCAAGTTGTTACTCAAGGCGCTGGTTGAACGCTATATCGCCGATGGGCAACCGGTGGGTAGCCGCACCTTGTCGAAAGCACCCGGGCTGGAATTGTCGCCCGCCACCATACGCAACGTGATGTCCGACCTGGAGGACCTGGGGCTGATTGTCAGCCCGCATACCTCCGCCGGGCGCGTACCCACAGCGCGCGGCTACCGCTTGTTTGTGGACACCATGCTGACCGTGCAGCCGCAGCAATTTTCCGCCCACAGCCTGGCGCCAGACCAGCCGCAGAGAGTGATTTCCAACGCCGCCAACCTCCTGTCCAATCTGTCGCAATTTGTGGGCGTCGTGATGGCGCCGCGGCGCACCAATGCCTTTCGGCACATGGAGTTTTTGCGTCTGTCTGAAAAGCGCATTCTGGTGATCATCGTCTCGTCTGACGGCGATGTACAAAACCGCATCATCTTTACCGAAGCGGATTATTCGCAGTCGCAACTGATCGAAGCGGCCAATTTTTTGAACAGCCACTATGTGGGCCTGGACATCGACGAAGTGCGCAGCCGCTTGCAAAACGAGGTGGAGAGCCTGCGTTCGGAAATCGCCACCCTGATGGCGGCTGCGGTGAATGTCAATTCCGAAGCCGTAACGCAAGAGCAAGACGAAGTGGTGATTTCGGGCGAGCGCAATTTGCTCAAACTGAGCGACTTTTCCAACGACATGGGCAATTTGCGCCGCGCCTTTGAGTTGTTTGAGCAAAAAGCCCAGATCATGCGTCTGCTGGACTTTGCCGACCGGGCCGCGGGGGTGCGTATTTATATTGGCGGCGAAAGCCAGATCGTGCCTTTTGAAGAACTGTCTGTGGTGAGCGCGCCCTATGAAGTGGACGGCAAAGTAGTGGGCACGCTGGGCGTGATCGGCCCCACCCGCATGGCCTATGACCGCATGATCCAGATCGTGGACATTACGGCCAAACTGGTGAGCAATGCGCTGAGCCACCATAAGCAAGCATAGCGCCGCTAAGCCCTTTACATCATGGCTGCGCTCACGCACTTTTAAGCGCACGGCGGTATTGCATGGCTTCGGCCACATGGGCTAAGACGGTAATCTCCGAACCAGCCAAATCAGCAATAGTGCGCGCAATCTTCAGTGTGCGATGGGTGCCGCGTGCCGACCAGCCCAGTTGCCGCGCGGCGCTTTGCAAAAACTTAGAAGCCGCCGACTCCAAACGCGCATGCTGGTCAATTTCTTGCCCGGCCAGGGCCTGGTTGTTTTTGCCCTGCCGCGCTTGCGCACGCGCATAGGCCTGACTGCAGCGCGCGCGAATGCTGTTGGTGGCCTCACCTGCTGCGGCCTGCAGCAAATCTTCAGCCGCCAGTGCCGGCACTTCCACATGCAAGTCGATACGGTCCATAAGCGGGCCACTGAGCTTGCCTTGGTAGCGGCTGATTTGGTCGGGCGTGCAACGGCAATTGCGGCCCGGCGCCCCCCAATAGCCGCAAGGGCAAGGGTTCATGGCGGCGATCAATTGAAAGCGTGCAGGAAACTCGGCCCGCCGGGTGGCGCGGGCGATGGTGATGCTGCCGGTTTCCAAAGGCTCGCGCAGGGCTTCAAGCGCCTGTCGCGGAAACTCCGGCAATTCATCGAGAAATAAAACGCCATGGTGCGCCAAGGAAATTTCGCCCGGGCGCGGTGGCGAGCCACCGCCGACCAAGGCCACCGCACTTGCTGAATGGTGGGGGCTGCAAGTGGGCCGCTGGCCCCAGCGGCGGATATCGAAGCGCCCGCTCAGGCTGGCGATGGCCGCGCTTTGCAAGGCCTGGTCGGTATCCATGGGCGGAAGCAAACCCGCGAAACGTTGTGCCAGCATGGATTTACCGGCGCCGGGCGGCCCCATGAGCAGCAGGCTATGCCCGCCGGCAGCCGCAATCTCCAGAGCTCGCTTGGCGGCCAACTGGCCTTTGACGTCGGCCATATCCGGCATATCAGAGGCGCCGCTAGGCTCGGCCGCCTGTATACGCACCCAGCCGTCTTCAGCCTGGCTGGAGCCCGCTTCAGCACCAGCGGGCTGAGTGCCTTCGGGCATAAATTGGCGCACTACATCGAGTAGGGTGCGCGCCAAATAGACCTTCGCGCCAGGCACCAGCGCCGCCTCCTGGGCGCTGCCCGGGGGCAGCACTAGGCTGGTTTGCACCTTAGCCTGGTGCAGTGCCAAGGCCATGGCGAGCGCGCCGCGCACCGGCCGCAGCCCGCCCGAGAGCGATAGTTCGCCTGCAAACTCGTATTCGGCGAGGCGGTGGCCTTCTATCTGGCCGCTGGCCGCCAAGATGCCCAGGGCGATGGGCAAATCCAATCGGCCTGAGTCTTTAGGTAAGTCAGCCGGGGCCAAATTGACGGTGATGCGCTTGTTGTGGGGAAACTCCAGGCCGCTGTTTTGGATGGCACGGCGCACCCGCTCGCGCGCCTCTTTCACCTCCACATCGGCCAGGCCCACCAGCGTAAAGCTGGGCAGGCCGTTGGCCATATGCACTTCGACGGTAACTTGCACCGCCTCCAAACCGAGCAAGGCGCGGCTTTGTACCAAAGATAAACCCATGTCAACTCCCTGAAACAGTGCGCCACTTTTGCGCTAAATACAAGCATTTGCACCACATCGGTGCATACTGTGTTTTTACACAGTAATATTAGCGCAATTAAGTGAAGCAATAAAGAGCTTGTCGCACCAAGACCACATTTTTTTGAAGCCGAACTTGGCACGCCTTCTGCTAAATACCTAGGTCTCCCGATTCCGCGGAGCAGCGGCGCAGGCCTTGCGTTCGCTATCAACTTTTGAAAAGCTGAGGTGCACACATGAAGTTAGTTACCGCCATCATCAAACCCTTCAAGCTCGATGAGGTCCGCGAGGCTTTGTCGGCCATTGGGGTACAGGGCATCACCGTCACCGAAGTCAAAGGCTTCGGTCGCCAAAAAGGCCATACCGAGTTGTACCGCGGCGCTGAGTACGTGGTGGATTTTTTGCCCAAGGTCAAGATTGAAGCAGCGATCGATTCGTCCTTGCTCGACCGGGTGATCGAGGCCATCGAAGGCGCGGCCCGCACCGGAAAAATCGGTGACGGCAAAGTATTTGTGTATGACTTGGAACAAGTCGTTCGTATTCGTACCGGCGAAACCGGCAAAGACGCGCT
>CANJXV010000304.1 GCA_947478935.1 Comamonadaceae bacterium | reverse complement strand
GCAAACTGGGGGGATGCGCGATAACACCACCACCAAGCTCAGTCCCGACGGCCTCCGCTACCGCTCACGCGCCTCGGGGTCCCCATTTGCACAATCCTCTGGTAACGCCAGCATGAGCTGCGCCAAATGCGGCTTGCACAAGCCGCGTTCTTTGGGATCATTTCGCAAGCTGGCAGGCAAAAGCATGTTTGTCTGCGGCGATTGCGTACCACCCAAGCCAGCGACCCCAGCAGCGGCGCCCGAGGCGCCGGCCAGCGGCAGCTGAAACGCCGCTAACGCGCTTCCCCATGAGGAGCGCGCCTTGGGGCATACCTGACAGCACCCGATGCGAATCGCCATAGCGGTGGCTTTGCCGCAAGAGTTGGACAGCGCCTTACTGCAAGGCGCGGCGCAGGTCTACTACACCGGCGTGGGTAAAGTCAACGCCACCCTGGCGACGCTGCAAGCCCTGCAAAGTTTCAATCCCGATATCCTGCTTAACTTCGGCACCGCCGGTGCAGTCCACCCGGGCCTGTCCGGCCTGCTGCCAATCTCGCGCGCAGTGCAGCGGGATATGAACGCCGAGCCGTTGGCGCCCCGCGGCACCACGCTTTTTCACACAGGGCCACACGCTTTGGACAGCGGACAAGCCGGTTGGGTCTGCGGCACCGGCGACAGCTTTGTCAGCGCGCATGACCCTTGGTTTGACACCGCAGGCATCCACTTGGTGGACATGGAATTGTTCGCAATCGCCAGCGCGTGCCAACACCAAGGCACCCCATGGCGCAGCATGAAATTTATCTCCGACCAGGCCAATGGCGATTCACCCACCGACTGGCAAGCCAATGTGCGCCGTGGCGAGCAGTTGTTTGTGCAGTGGTTTTTTGACGAGTTCTTGGCGCAAACCAAGACAACCTAAGGCTTGCACCGATACCAAGAGCCAAGTTGCGGGTCCGCCAAGACGCGCGAACCAAAGCCGCGCTTTAGTAATGCGGCGGCGTGATCACCCAGATAACCCGCACCGGCACTTCGCCGGGGTTGGCGCAGCGGTGCACATCGGTGCTTTTGAAGGAAAAGCTATCGCCCTCATGCAAACGGTAGTGCCGGCCTGAGACCCACAGATCCAAAGTACCGGACAAAACGTAACCGGCCTCGGCGCCGTCATGGAAATAGTCTTCGCTGTCCGAGCCTGGTTCGATGGTGCTGAGCAGCATTTCCAAGGGGCCGCTCAAATTGGGAGACAGCAATTCCTCCTGGATGCCTAGCCCGGTAAAGGACATGCGGCGGCGGTGGGTGCTGCGCACCACCACATCACGCTCTGCCGGGTCGCCTTCGGTGTTTTGCTGGAAGAACCAGTTCATGTGAACGCCCAGCGCATCGGCAATGCGTTTGAGCACTGCAATGGGCAGGCGCGAATGGTTGCGTTCTAACTGGCTGAGGTAGCCCACCGAAATACCGGCTTTTTCGGCGACTTCGCGCAGGGTCAGGTTCTTGACTAGACGTAGTTCGCGCAATTGCTCGCCAATGGCAGCGCCTGGGTCGATGTCGGCCAGCACCGCTAGCGATTCATCGTTGTCTTCGGGAAGCGCCAGGCGCGCTGCTTGGATGGCCATGAGTACTTAAGTTTTTGTATCGGGTCGGATGCGCAGCTCAGTTAGCCGCTTACACCTTAATGCGCGCCGAGCTGGGGTCATACAAGGGGGCCAACGATGGCTGTGCGCTATAGCGCACACCGGCGACTTCAATCTCGTATTTGCCTTGCAAAATTGCCTCAGGCGCTTCGCCCTGGGTTTGGCATTCCACATAGCCCATACCCAGTGACTTGCCCAAGTGGTGACCGAACATGCCCGAGCTGATGCGCCCCACGATAGCGCCGTCACGGCAAATAGGTTCATTGTGGTAGAGCAAAGGCGTGGCATCGTCCAGCGCAAACTGCACCAGGCGGCGCGTGAGGCCGGCTTCTTTTTGCGCTTGCAAAGCTTCCAAGCCGATAAAGCCACCCGGCTTTTTCATGGCGACGGCAAAGCCCAGGCCCGATTGCAGCGGCGTGTCTTCGTCGCTGATGTCATGGCCCCAGTGGCGGTAGCCTTTTTCCATGCGCAGCGAATTAAGCGCGTGGTAACCGGCCAGTCGGCCACCCACTGAAGGCGCGGCTTGCATCAACGCGTCAAACACACCGGGCGCGCATTCGGTGGGGATGTACAACTCCCAGCCCAGCTCGCCCACATAGGTGATGCGGCTAGCCCGCACACGGGCATAGCCCAGGTCGATAATTTGCGAGGTGCCGAAGGGGAAGGCCACAGGCGACATATCGGCTTCGGTCAATTGGCTGAGCAACTCGCGCGAACGCGGGCCCATCACGCCCAAGACTGCCATGCTGGAAGACACATCGATGGCCATGGCGCGCGCATCGGCGGGAATATTGCGCTGCAACCAAGAGAAATCGCGCGTCTGCGTGGCGGCGGCGGTGACGACCAAGTAGCGGTCAGGCGCCTCACGCGTCACCGTCAAATCAGCCTCGATGCCGCCGCGCTCATTAAGCCACTGCGTGTAGACCACTTTACCCACGGGCACCGACATATTGTTGGCGCTGATACGGTTGAGCACGGCCTCGGCGTCCGGGCCTTGCACTACAAATTTCGCAAACGAGGACTGGTCAAAAATGCCAACGGCATTGCGCACCGCTTGGTGCTCGGCGGCCGAGTAGTCAAACCAGTTTTGGCGGCCGTAGCTGTACGCGTATTCGGCTTTGACGCCGGCGGGCGCGTACCAGTTGGGGCGTTCCCATCCGGCCGTTTCGCCAAAGCAAGCACCATGCGCGGCCAAGCGGTCGTGCAAGATGGAGCGGCGCACGCCACGCGCCGTCTCGGGCTGGCGAAAGGGCCAGTGCATGGCGTAGAGCAAGCCCAGCGATTCCACGGTGCGGTCGCGCAAATAGCTGCGGTTGCGCTGGAAGGGCATGACGCGGCGGATATCCACGTCCCACAAGTCCATGGGCGGGTGGCCGTCCAGCATCCAGTCGGCCAGCACTTTGCCCGCGCCACCGGCGGACTGAATGCCGATGGAGTTAAAGCCTGCGGCCACAAATAAATTACGCACTTCGGGCGTTTCGCCCAGCAAATAGCGGTCGTCCGGGGTAAAGCTTTCGGGGCCGTTAAAGAACAAATTGATGCCGGTTTTTTCCAGCGCCGGGGTGCGGTGCAT
>CANJXV010000303.1 GCA_947478935.1 Comamonadaceae bacterium | reverse complement strand
TGGATGACGTTCTACAACCACCGCAGGATTCACTCGACATTGGGCTACGTCAGCCCGATGCAGTTTGAGAGAAGCTGGCTGGCGGCACAGCTTAGGAAAGCCGCATAATTCGCTGGCTAAGAGGTGCGTCAAACAGGGGCAGGTTCAATTTAATCGCATAGCGCCATCCGAGGTGGAGCTTGAAATTCCGGTTCAGGACGCCTTCACCTTTCGGCCCGGCCAGTTACAGGCGACGCCGGTATTTGCCATCGCGGACTTTGCGGCAGTGGCCGCTGCCGGTACTACGCTCAAGCCCGACTGGGTCAATGCCACTATCGACGCGAACCTCAAACTGATTGCCCCTGCCCAAGGTGTTGCATTGCGCGCTAAAGGGCGGGTGATCGACGCTGGCAAGCTTTTGACGATTTGCGCAGCCGATGTCTATGCCGTGGCCGAGGACGGAAGCGAGACACTGTGTGCAACGCTTTTAGGCACCGCGCGCAACATCGATATGAATCCGAGGCCGCAGTAAATAAAAGAGCCGTGGCGATCTATGGATGCATAGCCTGCCGCGTCGCTGTCGATCCTCGCAGTGACGGATTTGTGCAGCCCCCCTTGTCTAGAACGGGAAGCCATGGCACTTGGACTCACGAACTCTTAGCTGGAGTCGCCGGCGATTTTTGATCCCGTATTGTTTGGTTGATCTTCGCCTTCAGTGGCGTCGGGCAACTTCTAAATGATGAGCTGAAGTAAACCTGAAAAATTTTGCTGCGATCAGGGTCGCGGCATTGGTACTGGCAAACGAAATGGCCTTTCTCCCCCGCAACCTCGCTGGAGTCGAAATCACACACCGTATCGATAATGCGTGTGGGTTTCTTGGTAGCGGCTTTTTTATCTTGCGCATGGGCGTCGCCCAAGAAGGCGATCCAGAGCAGGGCGACCAATCCGCTGCGCTGAATAATTTTTGGGTCGTTGATACCCTGGCTAAGTAGCGTCAGTGACATACCGTATGCTGAATTTTTGGGCGTATTGAAAACAGAGTGGAAAGTAGGCAATAGGCCATAACGATTTTCAAGAGCAAGGACTCGCTAGCAGGAAATAGTAGGTTTTCGCTTGACGCAAACTTCTACCCACATTAGTCAAATATGTCCTCTAACCATGACTTCCTGCGATGGCGCTGGTAAGCCGAGTCGCCTTTGTAATGCGCCTCAGGGTAAGCCGGTCGCAGTCCGTGCACAGCCTCTCCTCGACCCGAAGCATTGCCAGCATTTTCCAATTTAGACTTTTCGAGTAACTTGTCTAGTTCACCCCGATCCAGCCAAACGCCACGGCAGTTGGGGCAATAGTCGATTTCAACGCCTTGCTTGTCAGCCATGACAAGAAGAGTGTCAGCGCAGTTCGGACATTTCATAGAGTTCCTTGTTTATACATTTGGCTTGGCGTGCATGCATGGTGTTAAAGATAAAAGACGATACCGGTGCCCGCTAGGCTGAGTACGCCGGTGGCAGCGAGCAAGCGCGCATCGCGTGGGTTTTTCGCCTTGAACTCATGCGCTGCGCCGTACAGAAATACACCTGCCAGAAATACCCCGGCCCATACCAGGTCGGGTGGGCTCAGCTCATTCATTGGAACCGCCTAGGCCCAATAGGCTGAGCAGGCTGGTGAACAGATTGAACACCGACACATAGAGCCCAACGGTTGCCAACACGTAGTTGGTTTCGCCGCCGTTGACGATGCGACTGGTCTCAAACAAAATCAGACCGGCAGATAACAAGGCCACCACGCCAGACACGGCCAGTCCCAGCGCCGGGATGTCCAAGAGCATGGCAGCAATGCCTGCAAGCACGGCAATCACCATGCCGCAAAAAAGAAAGCCGCCGATAAAGCTGAAGTCACGCCGTGTCAGCAACACAAACGCGGACAAACCAATGAAGGTCGCGCCCGTGGCCCCTAAGGCCATAGCCACGGTTTGCGCGCCGCCTGGCAGTGCCAGCGAATGGGTCAACAGCGGGCCTAGGGTGTAGCCCATGAAACCGGTCAGCGCAAATACGGCTGGCAGCGCCCAGGCGCTGTTCTGTAATTTGTGGACAGCAAAAAGTAGTCCGAAGTAGCCCACCAGTGTAAGCAGGATGCCGGGCGCGCGCCACTGGTAAGAGACCGCCGCGCTTGCCAAAGCGGCGCTAAATAGCAAAGTCATGGCCAGGAGGGCGTAGGTATTGCGCAGCACGCGTTTGACTTCGGCGGGATGCCCCAGTGCTGATTCAGTCACCGGGAGGTGGGTCGGGTCATGGGACGAGATATTTGCAGTGTTAAGTCTCATGGTCTAGCTTTCTTAGGCGGAGAAATCAAGTTTGAAAAGGCGGTAGCCGGTAGCGGGTGAAAAATACCTGCAAGGCGAAATCCTTTACCTTGGAATGGGCTGGACGATAGGGCTTGTCTTTGTATATTAAAAGCAGATAATTTCTTATCAATATTCCTGAAAAGACGGACAATGAGTACATCCTTTAATTTCAAACATCTTTATTACTTCTGGGTGGTGGCTAAGGAGGGTGGCATGTCCCGCGCTGCGAATAAGCTGGATATGGCGGTTCAGACCGTGAGCGCGCAGGTGCGTGAACTTGAACGATCTTTGGGCTGTGAATTGCTCAAACCGGCCGGGCGCGGACTGGTACTGACCGATGCTGGCGTTGCGGCGATGCAGCAGGCGGATCTGATTTTTCAGCTCGGCGAGGATTTGCCGAGCCGTGTGCGCGATGCGGTTAGCGCGCCTTCGGTGCGTTTGTGGGTGGGTATCAGTGATGGATTGCCCAAGTTGGTGGTTCATCGCCTGTTACAGCCTGTGATGGCCGAGCCCCAACTGCGTTTGCTGTGTCACGAAGGACAATTCAGCGATTTATTGGGCGATCTGGCACTGCACAAGCTAGACCTGGTGATCGCAGACAAGCCTGCGCCCTCTAATCCAAACATCAAGCTGTATAGCCATGCGCTGGGTTTTTCAACCATCGCATGGTACGGAACCGCCGCGCTGTTGAAGACTTCAAAAAAGCCTTTCCCCGCTTGCCTGGCTGAATTGCCGGTTCTGTTGCCGACCACGCATACGGCAAGCCGCGACCGGCTGGATAAATGGTTTGAGGAGCAAGGTATCAAGCCGCGCATCGTGGGGGAGTTTGAAGACAGCGCCCTGCTGAAAACCTTTGGCTCCAGCG
>CANJXV010000302.1 GCA_947478935.1 Comamonadaceae bacterium | reverse complement strand
GGCCCCACCGCCAATATGTACCGCTTAGGCTGCAAGTCGCCCGAGATCGAAGCGGCCTGCCGCAAACCCAGCTGTGTGTATCCCGGTATCTGCCAAAACCTGACCACCGACCACGGCCCCTTGATCAAGATGTACCGCCGGGGCCGCGCGCTCAAGGGTATTAAAAAAATTCTCATTGGTTCGGGCCTGCGCTATGACCTGGCCGTCAAGAGCCCGGAATATGTCAAAGAGCTGGTACAGCACCATGTGGGCGGCTACCTCAAGATCGCGCCCGAGCATACCGAGCAAGGCCCTTTGTCCAAGATGATGAAGCCGGGCATCGGCAGCTACGACAAGTTCAAAACCCTCTTCGACAAATTCAGCGCCGAAGTGGGTAAAAAGCAGTTCCTGATTCCCTACTTTATTGCCGCGCATCCGGGCACCAGCGATGAGGACATGTTGCACCTGGCGGTCTGGCTCAAGAAAAACGGCTTTCGCGCCGACCAGGTCCAAACCTTTTACCCCAGCCCCATGGCCACCGCCACCGCGATGTACCACAGCGGCCGCAACCCATTGCGCAAAGTACGCCGGGTGGTGGAGAGCGACGAGGAAAACGTCGACATCGTGCGTGGTGAAAAACGCCGCCGTTTGCACAAGGCATTTTTGCGCTACCACGACCCCAACAACTGGCCGCTGTTGCGCGACGCCCTCAAATCCATGGGCCGCGCGGACCTAGTGGGTAATGGTAAACACCATTTAATCCCCACCTTCCAACCGTTGACCGGCGGCAGCTACGAAAGCGCGCGGCGCAAAAACTCCACGCCCTCGGCGGGTAAAAACCAGGGGGGCAAAGCGCCGCGCCCCGGCACCTTGCTCACCCAGCACACAGGGCTGCCGCCTCGCACTGGCGTGAAGACGACCGTACGCCCGGCCAAGGCCAAGTCCCGCTAAGGCGGGCGCCTTGCGCGCTAGCCCCACAAGGCAAAGGGCTAAAATTTGCGTTGTCGTTGAAAGCATGTAATGAAAAAAATAATTACCCTTCGCCTTATTTACGGGGCCTTAGTGGCAGCCACCCTCAGCTTGCCCGTGTGGGCGCAGCAGGCACCCGAAAAGGCTGCTGACGCACCTACCCAGACCACCGCAGCGGATCAGCCGGCCGTCAATTTGGACAAGGCCTTAAAAGACGAAGGCAAATGGTATTTCTCTTGGGGCTATGGACGTCAGCAATACGGGTCCTCGGACATCCATGTATCCCAGCCCGCGCAGGGCAATGACTTCACCCTGCACCAAGTCAGCGCAAGTGATTTCCCAGGTAGCGTTAGCGATGCTGTCAATTCGCTTTTTAAATTGGACTTCACCTCACCCCAGGAAAACGTACGTGTCGGCTATTTCCTGAATCCCGAAAAAACCTTTGCCATTGAATTTAATTACGACCACAGCAAATACAACACCGACGCGGGCCAGTCAGTGCGTGTAAGCGGCACCGTCAATAACGCCCCGGCCACGAGCCCCATGGTCTTAGGGTTACCGACTTTCGATTACGGATTACACAACGGCTTTAACCACATCATGGTCAATGCGGTGTGGTTCCACCATTTGCTTGGTCCCAAGCAAGAGCCAGGTGAATTGCAACTTATCAGCCGCCTGGGCGCCGGCATATTGCTGCCGCATGCGGACAACACAATTTTCGGAAACCACAACGAGGTAGGTCCTAAAGGGGAGCGCATTTGCTGTTTTGACAGCCGCGATTGGTGGCAAGTCAACGGTTGGACTGCCGGTGTCGAGGTAGGTGTACGCTACCGCGTCTACAAAAGTATTTACGTAGAAGCTACGCAAAAATTCGCTTACGGTGCATTGCGTGGTGTGCCGGTGTACCAGGGTAATGCGGACCATTCCGTATGGATGTCTGAGCAGGTTTTCTCTACCGGCTTTTTGTTCTAGCCTGGCGTTAACGCGGCCAAGCCGCCAGCCGCATTTAATTGCTCCCTTGCGTGCCCAGATTGAGCATGCGCTCTACGTAGCGTGCAATCACATCAATTTCTAGATTCACGCGCACGCCTTTTGCCAACCGGTGTAATGCGGTGCTGCTGATGGTGTGGGGAATCAGGTTGATGCTGAACGCACATCCGGCGCTCGAGTCACTGACGCGGTTGACGGTCAGGCTCACGCCGTTAACGGTAATAGAGCCTTTGTAGGCCAGGTATTTGGCTAATGCCTGCGGTGCCAATATGCGTAATTCCCAGCTTTCGCCCACGGGTGCGAAATGGCTGACTTCGCCAATGCCATCGACATGGCCGGACACTAAATGGCCGCCTAAGCGGTCATTGGCGCGCAGGGCTTTTTCTAAATTGACTTCGCCTACCGCGTCCAGCCCCGCGGTTTTATCCAGCGATTCGGCGGATATGTCCAGCGTAAAAACCGGAGCCTGCGGATCCTGCTGCAAAGTAGTGACCGTCATGCATGCGCCGTTGATGGCAATGCTATCGCCTAGGCCCGCGTCGTCCAAATAGCCTGCGGGGCATTGCACATGCAGGCGCTTGCCATGTGCCTGGGTGGCGCCTAAGTCCTCGATGCGAGTAATGCGGCCTACGCCAGTGATGATGCCTGTAAACATAGAACCCTGTAGAAAAATTAAAAATCCGCGCTTCCTTGCACGCGCGCCAAGATACGCAGATCCGCACCTACGCGCTCCATGCTTTGAAAGTCCAGCGCCAGCCCCTGTGCCAAGGCGGTCAATGGCCCGAAGTTGGACATGCCCGCGCCCCGGCCCAGCCACAGCGGCGCCAGGTACACCAGCAATTCATCGACCAAACTATCGCGCAGCAGCGAACCGTTTAGCTTATGCCCTGCCTCAATGTGTATTTCATTGCACTCCCGCCGTGCCAGGTCCTGCGCCATGGCTTGTAAATCCACTTTGGGCGCTTGGTCGCCGGCGCCAGCAGGGCACGGCAGATACACAATCTCAGCTCCCGCCTTGCGTAACGCTGCTTCTCTCGCGGCATGGGGCTGGGCTGCATACATCAAGACCTTGCGAACCGGGCCAAACAAAGCGGCGTCGGGCGGAGTTTGCAAGGCGCTATCCACAATCACCAGCATAGGCTGGCGCGGCGTGTCCACATGGCGCACATCCAGCAGCGGCTTGTCTTGCAGCACCGTGCCCACGCCTGTCAGCACTGCGCAGGCGCGAGCACGCCAGGCATGGCCGTCGGTGCG
>CANJXV010000301.1 GCA_947478935.1 Comamonadaceae bacterium | reverse complement strand
CGCGCACGCATTGAAGAGGTAGCACTGTATGAAAGTTAAAGAATTTGAAGCCCGATTTGACGCCGGATAGGACCTGACTGAGGCACTGGATTTGTCCCAAGCCAAACGCGTTCAACAAGTTCAAAAACGCGTCAACGTGGATTTCCCGACCTGGATGATCGACTCCTTGGATCGCGAAGCCAGCCGGATGGGCGTGACGCGTCAATCCGTTATCAAAGTTTGGTTGGCTGAGCGACTCACAGCAAGCGCTGCAAAGTAATTTATTGGCGCTGAATGATTCGATTTTCGATACATAGATAGTTGATGGTGTGAATAATCGATAGTGCTGGCGGGGCAGGGACAAAACATCGACTCTTACATCCCCGCCACCAAGCCATCCCTGCGCGCATCACTCGCCGCCACATAGCCAACTTTCCCCGGATCGCCAACACGCCAGATAAATTGGCCCGCACCAAAGTCTTGGTAACTGTCGTTCATCACTTCCATTTGGTGACCGCGTCGTGCCATACCCTGCACGGTGTCGGTGGCCATGCCGGATTCAACGTTGATAGCCAAGCCGGTGTTAAAGCGCCAGCGCGGTGCGTCGCAAGCGGCTTGCGGGTTTTGGCCGTAGTCCAGCATGCGCACCAAGGTTTGCACATGGCCTTGGGGTTGCATATTGGCGCCCATGACGCCAAAGCTCATTACCGGCTCGCCGCCCTTCGTCAGGAAGGCGGGGATGATGGTGTGAAACGGTTTTTTGCCTGGTGCTACCAGGTTGGCGGTATTGGGCGCTTGCGGGTCGGTGCTAAAGCCATGGCCCCGGTTTTGCAGGCTAATGCCAAACTGCGGCTCCACGCAGCCCGAGCCAAAGCCCATGTAATTGCTTTGGATAAAGCTGACCATCATGCCGGTCTCGTCGGCAGTCGTCAGGTACACCGTGCCACCTTGGGCTGGGTTGCCGGGGCCAAAGCTTTGGGCGCGTTGCATGTCGATCAGCGCGGCGCGCCGGGCCAGGTACTGCGGGTCCAGCAGTTGCGCAGTGCCCAGGGCCATGGCACGCGGGTCGGCCACGTAGCGATAGACATCGGCAAAGGCCAGTTTCATGGCCTCGATTTGCACATGCTGGCTGTCCACGCCGTCGCGCGCCATGGCTGCGATATCAAAGTGTTCCAACATGCCCAGCGCCATCAGCGCTGCGATGCCCTGGCCGCTGGGCGGTATTTCGTGCACGGTGTAACCGCGGTAGTTGTGGGCCAGCGGTGTCACCCATTCGGGCTGAAAAGCCGCCAGGTCTGAGGCGCGCAGGCTGCCGCCGTGCGCGCTGGAAAATCGCTCTATCGCTTGGGCCATTTCGCCCCGGTAAAAGGATTCGCCTTTGCTTGCCGCGATCTCGCGCAAGCCGCGCGCGGCGGCGGGAAATTGAAATAATTCGCCCACCTGGGGTGCGCGCGCGTAGGGCAAAAAATGTTCGGCAAAGCCAGGTTGGTTTTGCAACTCGGGTGTGGCAGCGGCCCATTTTTGCTGGACGACCACGGGTACCAAGTAGCCGCGCTCGGCGATCTCAATGGCAGGCTGCATGAGGTCAGCGAAAGGTAATTTGCCAAAGCGCTGGCTCATGGCGGCCCAGGCGGCGACGGCGCCGGGCACGGTGACCGCATCGAGCCCGCGCTTGGGCGGCGTAGCCAAGGCCTTGCCGTATTTGCTCGCAAAGTAGTCCGGTGTCCAGGCCGCAGGCGCGTGGCCCGAACTGTTGAGGCCGTGCAGTTGCTGCCCGTCCCACAAAATGCAAAACGCATCCGAACCCAGTCCATTGCTGACCGGCTCACAAATCGTTAGCGCGGCCGCAGCGGCAATGGCTGCGTCCACCGCATTACCGCCTTGCCACAGCATGCGCAAACCGGCTTGTGCCGCCAGCGGGTGCGAGGTGCTGACGATATTGCGCGCAAACACTGGCAGACGGGTGCTGCTATAGGGGTTGGAAAAGTCAAACTGCATGGCGTGGGGCGGCGCGGCACCGCAATGGGGTTGAACAGGCCGCCGGTTGTGCGGCGGCGAATGCGTGCTGGGCATCTTAGCCTTTGCTACGGCGGGCTGGCATAAGTGCGTCTGTAGCCACTTACGCCCTGCGCGAGGGGGCCTGGGGCTAAAATTGAAGGCGGTCCAAGACCTTGGTTTACCAAAGCCATGCTCCTTTCTGCCCTTTAAGTTCCTAATCCAATCCAGCCCCACGATGATCCACATTACGCTTCCCGACGGTTCCCAACGCGAATTCCCCGGTCCGGTGACAGTGGCCGAGGTGGCGGCGTCCATAGGCACCGGTCTGGCCAAAGCGGCGCTGGCGGGAAAGGTCGATGGCAAAGTGGTCGATACCAGCTACCAGATCGGGGCCGACAGCCAACTGTCCATCATCACGGCTAAGGATGCCGACGGACTGGAAGTTATCCGCCACTCCACCGCCCATTTGCTGGCCTATGCCGTCAAAGAGTTGTTTCCTCAGGCCCAGGTCACTATCGGCCCAGTCATCGAAAACGGATTTTTTTACGATTTTTCTTTTGAACGGCCCTTCACCCCCGAGGACTTGGTCGCCATCGAGAAAAAAATGGCCGAGCTCGTCGCCAAGGACGAACCGGTGCAGCGCCGCGTGCTTGCGCGTGACGAGGCCGTAGCCCATTTCAAATCTATGGGCGAGCACTACAAGGCAGAAATTATTGGCAGCATTGCGGCGGGCGAGGATGTGTCGCTCTACCGCGAAGGCAGCTTCGAAGACCTGTGCCGCGGCCCCCATGTGCCAAGCACCGGCAAGCTCAAGCACTTTAAGCTAATGAAACTGGCTGGCGCCTATTGGCGTGGCGACCACACCAAGGAGATGCTGCAGCGAATTTACGGTACCGCCTGGGCCAGCAAGGAAGACTTGCAGCAATACCTGACCATGCTGGAAGAGGCCGAAAAGCGCGACCATCGCAAATTGGGTCGCGAACTGGACTTATTCCACATTGACGAGCATGCGCCCGGCCTGGTGTTCTGGCACCCCAAGGGCTGGACGTTATGGCAGGGCGTGGAGCAATACATGCGCAAGGTCTACCAGGACAATGGCTACCAGGAAGTCAAAGGCCCGCAAATCATCGACAAGAGCCTGTGGGAAAAAACCGGTCACTGGGATAAGTACCGCGAAAACATGTTCACCACCGAATCGGAAAAGCGCGATTACGCGCTCAAGCCGATGAACTG
>CANJXV010000300.1 GCA_947478935.1 Comamonadaceae bacterium | reverse complement strand
CAGCAGCTTTCGAACGACAGGGCCATGCGGCCTACACCATCCGAAAGCTACCAACTAGGGTAGTGTTCCAAGAATGCTCTCCAAAGTGGCAATCCAAGGATTATCGCACTGCAACACGCGGGCTTGCGAGGGCTTTACAGAGGGGCTGCGCACCTTGGCGCCACCTGCTGCCGGGGTCCAAGCCCTTGCTACATAAGGCCATCGAAAAAGCTTTGCTTTTTTCCTAAAACAGGCGCATAGTGGGGCTGAGATTTCTGCGAGAAGGGTAGTTTTTGCGGAATTTGTACTGGCGACCGCCAGGTCGCCGGATGTGTAGCAAGCAACTGGAGGCTATTTATGAATTTGACAATCAGCGGCCATCATCTGGAAGTAACACCGGCCCTGCGTAGTTACGTGACTGAAAAATTGGACCGCATCATGCGCCATTTTGATCAGGTCGTAGACGTAAAAGTCTTGCTCACGATAGAGAAGCAGAAGGAAAAAGAGCGCAGACAACGCGCCGAATGCAAGATTCACGTGAAAGGCAACGATATGTTCGCCCAAAGCTCCCACGAAGACCTGTATGCCGCCGTGGACGATTTGGTGGACAAACTAGATAGGCAAGTGGGGCGCCATAAACAGCGTATTCAGGACCACCACCACGAAGCGCCCAAGCGCCTAATGTAGCCTTTGCATCACCCTGGATTTCGCGAAACCGCCACCCCAAGTGGCGGTTTTTTTATGGGCATAATCCGCACCACGATGAACCGACTCGCCGCCCTCTTACCCCCGCCGCATGTGTTGTCGCAGGTGGACGTTACCAGTAAAAAACGGGCATTTGAAGAGGCCGGATTGCTATTTGAAAGCCTGCACGGGCTGAGCCGGGCGCTGGTGACGGACAGCTTGTTTTCCCGTGAACGGCTGGGATCCACCGGTCTGGGTCACGGGGTGGCAATTCCGCACGGACGCATCAAGGGCCTGAAGTCGCCCATGGCCGCCGTCTTCCAACTGGCCCGCCCGATAGGCTTTGACGCACCGGACGATGTGGCAGTGAGCCTGATGATTTTTTTGCTGGTGCCCGAAGCGGCTACCCAGCGACACCTAGAAATTCTGTCCGAAATTGCCGAGCTGCTCAGCGACGCCGAGATGCGTAAGCGCCTGACCAGCACCTCCGACGCCACCGCCCTGCATGCCCTGCTGACGGGCTGGCGCTCGGCCCAGGTCCACTAGCCGGCGCCCCCGCCGCAGCGGTCATCCACCGGAACCCTCGCTGTGAAACCCAATGCCATCAGTGCCGATGTCTTGTTCGAGGCTTTTCGCCACCGTTTGCAATGGCAATGGGTTGCAGGCTTAGGGGCTTCGGAGCGGCGCTTTGATGAGGTGGCCGTGCGCGCCGCCCGGTCTGGCGCCGATCTGGTGGGTTACCTCAATTACATCCACCCCTACCGGGTGCAGATTTTGGGCGAGCGCGAGATTGCCTACATCGCCAACGCCAGCGAGGAAGACAGCACTCGGCGCATTCAGCGCATAGTGACCTTAGAGCCGCCGGTACTCGTGCTGGCCGATGGTCAGGTGCCGCCACCGGGCTTGCTGCGCATGTGCGAGGAAGCGCAAATCCCCATGTTTGCGGCGCAAGGCTCCTCGGCTTTTGTAATCGATGTGCTGCGCGCCTATCTGTCCAAGCACTTCGCCGACCGCGTGTCCATGCACGGCGTGTTCATGGACATTTTGGGCTTAGGCGTATTGATCACTGGTGAATCGGGCCTGGGTAAAAGCGAGCTGGGCCTAGAGCTGATTTCGCGCGGCAACGGCCTGGTGGCCGACGACTCAGTAGACCTGTACCGCATCAACCAGGCGACGATTGAAGGGCGCTGCCCGGACTTGTTGCAAAACCTGCTGGAAGTGCGTGGTATTGGCCTGTTGGACATACGCGCTATTTTCGGCGAGACAGCGGTGCGCCGCAAAATGCGCCTCAAACTCATCGTGCATCTGGTGCGCAAAGAAACCCTGGAGCGCGAATACGAGCGCATGCCACATGAGCCGCTAACGCAAGATGTGATCGGCATCCCGGTGCGTAAAGTGGTGATTCAGGTGGTGGCCGGACGCAATATCGCGGTGCTGGTGGAGGCAGCGGTGCGCAATACGATTTTGCAATTACGCGGCATCGACACCTACCAAGAATTTGTCGATCGCCAGCGCCGGGCCATGGAATACGGTTCCTAAAGCCGCAGCACTTTTTAGGTGTAGCGCTTACTGCGCAGGTTGTGGCGCATATCGCTGAGGAGGGGCTGCAAAGTAGCACTGCCAATGCGCAATGCCACCGCCGTGGCCAGGATGTCAATAACCATCAAATGCAAGAGACGCGAAACCATGGGGCTGTATTTGTCAAAGCCTTCCGGGTGGTCGGCGTTGAGGTGAATATGGCCGGCACTGGCCAATGGCGAGCCGCTGGCGGTAATCACAATGGTGGTGGCACCGTTTTTACGCGCGATGTCGCAAGCGTCCATCAGGTCGCGGGTGCGGCCTGAGTTGCTGATCACCACTACACAATCGCCCGGACGCAGCACCGAGGCGCACATGACCTGCATATGGCCGTCGCTGTATGCGGTGGTGTTCACGCCCAAACGGAAAAATTTGTGCTGCCCGTCCTGGGCCACGATGCCCGAATTACCCACCCCGAAAAACGGCACCTGCCGCCCTTGGCGGTAAGCCTCAATCAAGGCATTCACCGCGCGGTCCATGGCCGGGGTGCTGGCCTCGTTACGGTATTTCAAAAACGCAGCGACGGTGTTGTCGATGACCTTGACCATGACGTCGCCGATTTTGTCGTCCGCGTCCACGCTGCGATGGATAAAGGGCACACCCTCGTTGATGGTGCCGGCTAGTTTGCGTTTGAAGTCCGCCAGGCCGTCGTAACCCACGCTGCGGCAAAAGCGCACGACGGTAGGCTTGCTGACATGCGCGCGGTCGGCCAGTTCGCTGACGGGCAGCTTGGCAAAGGCGCGCGGATCGCTCAGGCAAAGTTTACCCACGCGTTGCTCAGCAGGCGCCAAGGAAGGTAGCGAAGCCGTGATGCGATCCAACATATTTTGTCCTTTGTGCCTGCCCGGTCTGCGCCAGGCTAGTTTTCTTCGTCCCAGCAAAATCCGTCGCGGGCGATCATGGCGCTTGATGCGCTGGGACCCCAGGTGCCGCAAGCATAAAGGCGCGGGCCTTGCGGGTCGCCAGCCCAGTG
>CANJXV010000299.1 GCA_947478935.1 Comamonadaceae bacterium | reverse complement strand
CCGGCGGAAATTCGACACCCGGACAAAAACCCAAGGGCGAGCAAAATGCCAACAGCAAGAAAGGCGCTGCCCCAACGCTAGTCCAAACGGCAGCAATGCCGACGGCTGCGCAGGGTGACGGTCTGAATGTGTTGGCTTAAGGCCGGCCCCGAGAACGATTGCAATTGAAGAACCCAGATTGAGAGGTACCTTATGGCAGACGCAGCACCAGCACCAGCAGAAGCAGAAGGGGAAGTAGAAGCCAAGCCGAAGAAGCCAATTGCACTGATTATTGGCGTGGTGGTTGGCATTATTGTGCTGATCGCCGGTACGGTAGTAGGCACGCTTTTGCTTGCCAAACAAACTGGATTTTTTGCACCTCCCCCCAACCCGGATGCCATGCTGGAAGGCGAAGGCGGAGACGGTCATGGCGAAAAAGCGGCCGATGGCCATGGCGCGCCTGCAGCCGATGGCCATGGTGAGAAGAAAGCCGACGCCCATGGCGCACCTGCCGACGCCCATGGTGGCGGTGGTGGCCACGGTGACAAAAAAGGTGATGCCAAAGATGCGGGCGGACCTCCCAAGCTGAACAAAAAATCACCCGATAGCCCGCGCTTTGAATACACCTATTTCCAGTTGGAACGTGAATTTTTGGTGAATCTTTCGGGCTCGAAAAAAGTGATGTCCGTGCAAATTGCGTTGATGACCCGCTACGACGAGCGTGTGATCGAAAACGTGAAGAAGCACGAGTTTGCCTTGCGCTCTGCCATCATGGACTCTATGCGTATGACCACCGAAGCGGATCTGGCCAAACCCGACTTCCGTAAGGACCTAGCCAAGAAAGTCGCCGACGTGATGAATACTTTGCTGGAAAAATATGAAGACTTCGGTGGCGTCGAAGAAATCAATTTCACCAACTTTATCGTCCAGTAAACCAGCGGCCCCAACGACAAAGCGCTTTGCACCATGGCCGATAACCTGCTTTCCGCTGACGAACTCTCGGCCCTGGCCGAGGGGGTAAACGACGGCTCCATTGCAGTGGACACCGGTTTTAATACGGCGGCCCGCGTCAAAAAGCACGACTTAGCCAGCGAAGACAGCAGCTTAGGCGTCAATGTCGGCTCCATCGACATGATTAACGAGCGTTTTATCCGCTTGTTCCGACCGCAATTGATGGAAGTGTTGCGCACCAGTCCGCGCATCAACCCGACCAAGGTGCAAATCGTTAAATTTGGCGACTATGTCAAAGAATTACGCGCGCCGCTCTCGGTCAACGTCATCCGCATGAACCCGCTGCGCGGCTTCACGCTCATGGTGATGGATCCGACAATTGTGTTTAGCTCGCTAGACAGTTTTTTTGGCGGATTTGGCAAAGGTACGCTAGGTCAACTCTCGCCCGGACGTTTGTTCACGCCGATGGAAACACGCATCATCAACATGATTTTGGACGTGACCTTCCGCAACCTCAAAGAAGCTTGGAGCCCGCTCATGCCGGTGGACTTCGAGTTTGTCAGCTCCGAAATCAATCCGCAATTTGCGCAAATCGCCGACGAAAACGATCTGGTGATTTTGAGCCGTTTCGAAACCGAAACCGCAACCCAGAACGTGGGCTTTTTTGATATCGTGCATCCCTACACATCCCTCAAACCCGTGCGCGAGCTCTTGCGTAGCCGGGTGCAGTCGGGTGATGGCAATGAGGACTCAGACCGCCAGTGGCGTGGTGAGTTGGAAGAGGCCGTAGGCGGCGCCTGCATGGAAGCGCGGGTGGTGCTGGGCTATATCAACTCTACGCTGCGCGTGGTCGAGTCCATGCAAGCAGGCGATATTTTGTATTTCAAGAAACCGGAGTTTGCGGTGCTTGAAGCCAATGAAATTCCGGCCTTTGACGTGCATGTGGGCACGCTGGGCGCCCAGGTGGCAGTTCAGGTCGAACGTGCCGTTGTCCCAGGCAAATCCTAACGTTTGAGGAACCATCCCATGACCGAAGCACTGACCGACGAGAGCGCCTCCAGCCACGACGCGGAAAACCAGATCAACCCCGAAGTTCTGCAAAACATCAGCGTCACGCTGAGTATTGAGGTTGGCCGCGCCATGATCAAAATCAAAGACCTGATGCGCTTGACCCAAGGCAGCGTGGTCGAGCTTGACCGCATCGCGGGCGAGCCCCTGGATCTGTTAATTAACAACACCGTAGTCGCACAAGGCGAAGTGGTGCTGGTCAACGAACGCTATGGCATCCGCCTGACGCGCGTGGTACCCGCATCCGAGCGGATGAAAAACTTGTAGGCGCAGCATGGGCACGGCCGGCGCGAGCGGAGTCGATTGGCTACGGGTCAGCGGCAGCTTTGTATTGGTGTTGCTGCTCTTGGGCGGCATGCTCTGGCTGTTACGCCGTATGAAAGATATGCAGGTTCGGCATAAGGGTCCGGCGCTGCTGGAATTGCGCGAAACCATCCATGTCGGGCCCCGACAGAAAGTCGCACTGCTGCGGGTAGGGGACAAACACGTACTGGTAGGCATCAGTCCGCAGCAACTAGTTGCGCTCGGTGAAGTCCAGCCCTTTGCCAATTTGGAAGGATCGCTCAGTGAAAGCTAAATACGGCGCCGGCCTCCTGCTGCTGCTTTTGCTGGCAGTGCCCGCCTATTCCCTAGCGCAAGGCATCCCCATGGTCAATGTGACCGGTACCGGCAAAGACACACAGTACAGCTTGTCTTTGCAACTGCTGGCACTGATGACGGTGCTTACACTGTTGCCCTCGCTACTGCTCATGATGACCTCCTTTGTACGCATCATCATCGTCATGTCTATCTTGCGCCAAGCGCTGGGTACGGGCCAGACGCCACCCAATAACGTGCTGGTGGGTATTGCCTTGTTTTTGACGCTGTTCATCATGTCGCCCACGCTGGAGGCGGTGTACCAAAACGCTGCCGTGCCTTATATGGAACAAGGCATGAAATTCGACAAAGCCCTGGCTGCTGCCGAGGCACCGCTGCGTAGCTTTATGACCAAACAAACGCGCGAAGACGATATCGGCATGTTCATGCAAATGGCCCGCAACAAAGACGTCGCTAGCGCCGATGCCGTGCCTTTCACTACGCTGGTGCCAGCCTTTATTACCTCTGAGTTGAAAAGCGCTTTCACCATCGGTTTTTTGATTTACATCCCCTTTGTGGTGATTGACTTGATTGTCGCCAGTGTGCTGATGTCCATGGGTATGGCGATGCTCTCGCCCATG
>CANJXV010000298.1 GCA_947478935.1 Comamonadaceae bacterium | reverse complement strand
GCATTAGCTACGAAGGCATTGCCTGGACCACCGGCGCCGCTGTAATGGCCGGAGGCCAAATGCCCGATCTGCGCTCACTCTGGCTGGCCTTGCTTTACAGCATGGGCACCCACGGCATCATGACACTCAATGATTTCAAAGCCGTCGCCGGCGACCGCGCCATGGGCGTGCGCTCACTGCCGGTGCAACTAGGCGAACAACGCGCAGCCAACGTGGCCTGCTGGTTCATGGCCTTGCCACAAGTTGTTGTCATCATTCTTTTGTTCGCCTGGGGTCAGCCTGGGCGCGGCCTGGCAGTGGCGGCGCTGCTGGGCATTCAAGTGCTGATGATGGATTATTTTTTGACGCGCGTGAGCCAAAGAGCGGTTTGGTATAGCGGCTTTGGTGTGCCTTTTTTTGTGGCTGGAATGATGGTGAGCGCATTTGCCTTGCGCGCCTTGATTCAGGCAGTCGCATGAAGAGACAGCGGGCGCTAGTTTGTAAGCAGGGAGCGGCGACACACCGGCACGCGCTGAACGCGCGGCACAGGCTTTTAGGCTCTGCATAAGCAAGGAGTTCATGCAATGGAAACGACAGAAATATTTGACGTAGTAGTGGTAGGTGGTGGCCCCGCAGGCGCCACGGCAGCGCACACGCTGGCGCAGCGCGGGCTCTCGGTCATGCTGCTAGACCGTGCCGGACGCATCAAACCTTGCGGCGGCGCAATACCGCCGCGCTTGATCAAGGATTACGCCATCCCCGACCATTTGCTAGTCGCCAAAGCGCAGTCGGCGCGCATGATTGCCCCCAGCGATCACAAAGTGGATATCCCGATAGACAACGGCTTTGTCGGCATGGTGGATCGCGCGGAATTTGATGAATGGCTACGCGAACGCGCAGCCAGCGCAGGTGCGGTGCGGCGCATCGGTACTTTTGACAAACTCAGCCGCGATGCCGATGGCGTGAGCGTAGTGCACTACCAGGCGCGTGAGCGCTCGCAGCGCGGCGAAGGTAGCCCCGCGCGGGTGCGGGCGCGCAGCATCATCGGAGCGGATGGCGCGAAGTCACAGGTCGCGCGCCAGGCCGGTGTGGACGGAGCCAAGGACACGCAATACGTGTTCGCCTACCACGAGATCGTCAAAGCCCCGGCCATCAAACCCGCAGGCTATGACGGCACGCGCTGCGATGTGTATTACCAGGGCCAGCTCTCGCCAGATTTTTACGGCTGGGTGTTCCCACATGGTGATACCTTGAGCATCGGTACCGGCAGTGCGGACAAAGGTTTTTCTTTGCGCCATGCCGTTGCCCAATTGCGCCAGGCCTCAGGCCTAGCCCAGGCCGAGGTATTGCGCCGCGAAGGCGCGCCGCTACCGATGAAGCCGCTCAAACGCTGGGACAACGGGCGCGATGTGGTGCTGGCCGGCGACGCGGCGGGTGTAGTGGCGCCAGCCTCAGGCGAAGGCATTTACTACGCGATGTATGGCGGCGAACTGGCAGCCCATGCCGTAGAAAAATTGCTGCATACCGGCGAAGTGAAAAGCCTGCTATTTGCGCGTAAAGAATTTATGCGTGCGCACCGCACCGTGTTTACCGTGCTGGGCATCATGCAATGGTTTTGGTACAGCAGCGAAAAGCGACGCGAGCGTTTCGTGAAAATTTGCGAAGACCGCGATGTGCAACAACTCACCTTTGAGTCGTACATGAACAAGCAGTTGGTGCGCAAAAAACCTATGGCGCATGTACGGATCTTTTTCAAGGACATGGCGCATTTGCTCGGATTGGCCAAGGTGTGAACCTGGAGCAGTTGTACCAGGGCCCGCTGGTGGTGGATATCGCCATCGGCTTCATTACCCTGGAAACTCTGCTGCTCTGGGTTTGGCACAAATGGACCGGGCGCGGATTGGCGCTAGTCGACTGTCTACTCACGATTGTTTCCGGGGCCTGCCTGATGCTGGCGCTGCGCTGCGCCCTGACGCCGGACGGCTGGCCGGGCATGGCGTTTTTTTTAATCGCCGCAGGTATCGCCCACGGCGCGGATTTACGTATTCGCTGGCGGGACAATGCCTGAGTTAATCGGCCCCAGATTAACGTGGCGTGAAAACTGCTGCGCCAGATAGTCTTCGCCGTTTTCAAGCACGAAATAGCGAAAGGCTTCGGCTGCAGGTGACAGCAACTTGGACAGCAAATGCACTACATTCCAGGCACGCACCACGGGCGCGCCTTCGACGTCCAGCACGGCAATCAATCGGTTATCTAACTCCAGGCCCAGGGTATGCAGCGATAAAAAACTCAGGCCCATGCCCGCCATCACCGCCTGCTTGATCGTCTCATTGCTGGCCATTTCCATGCTCACACGCGGCTCGACGCGGGCGTTTTCTAAAAAGCGCTCCATGGCCGCACGCGTCCCAGAGCCGGGTTCACGCAAGATAAAGGGCTGGGCTTGCAAGTCGCGCGGAGAAATGGGTTCGCCCCGCGCCAAGGGGTGATCCATCGCGGCTACAAACACATGCGGGTGCGCGGCAAAGGGCTCGGCACGCGTTGCCATTTCGGTAGGCGGGCGACCCATGATGGCGATATCCACCTCGTTGGCGTAGAGCATCTTCACCAGTTGCTCGCGGTTGCCCACCACCAGTTTGATGTCTACGCCTTGGTGGTCCTGGCGAAAACGCGCCAGCAAATGCGGCAGAAAATACTTGGCCGTGCTGACCATACCGATGGTGAGCAAGCCCACTTCCAGCTTTTGCAGCCGCGCCGCCGCGTCCTCGGCGTCTTTCAGGGTAGCGAGCATTTTGCGGGCATAGACCAGCATGTATTCGCCTACGGTGGTCAGCGTCACCGTACGACCACTGCGGTCGAACAAGGGCATACCAATGTGCTTTTCCAGCTCGCGCACCTGCATGGTCACGGCCGGGGGCGTGAGATTTAGCGTTTGCGCTGCGCGGGTAAAGCTTAAATGGCGAGCCACTTCGCTAAACACGCGCAATTGGCGGAAGGTAGCATTTTTCATTAAGCAATAGCTTAACCGAAAACAAAAAATATATGAATTTACTTTCTATTGGCTGGCTTTTAGAGTCCAACTCTTCAACCCCTCCAACTGAAAGGATATTGCTATGGCTGGTCGTAATTTTCTGTTTGTACCCGGTCCCACCAATGTGCCCGATCGTATTCAGCGCTCCATGATGGTATCCATGGAGGACCATCGTTCGCCGCGCTTTCCCCAACTCACCCATACCATCATGG
>CANJXV010000297.1 GCA_947478935.1 Comamonadaceae bacterium | reverse complement strand
GCCATGTCTGGGGAGGTTTGCAAGATTTGTCCGAGGCTTTGCTCGGCCTGGGCGCACATTGGTTGGAAGACGCGCAAGTGCACAAATTATTTCCCGCCATTGATGCAGGGCCGCTGGGATCAGTCGCAACGCTGGCCTGCGTGGTCACCGGTTTGCTGGCCCCTTGTTTACTCGGCTTTGGCCTACTGCATAGGCCCCGTCACCGCGTCTGGCTCAGCTTGGTTGTGGTTGCCGTGGGGGTGAGTGCCAGTGGTCTATCAGCCGCCCTCAGCTGGGGGCCGACACATATGTGGTCTTGGCTGGACGCGACCACCAGTGCGGGCCTGCTGGCCGCGCTGGTCTTGGCCATGGCCCTGGCGCGCCTGCGTTGGCGATGGGCATTGGTCCTGGTGTTTGTTCTGCTGTGCGGTCATGTGGCCTTGTTGAATCAGGCGCCAGCTAGTCCGTATTTTGCGCAAACCTTGCAATCCTGGGAGCAGGGCCGCTTCGTGCGCTTTAATGGTTTGGCCGAATGGCTGGGCTGGCTCTGGCCCTATGTGGCCATCGCGCTGGCACTGGCCCGGATGCGCATAGCCACGAGCGAATCTAAAATGCGTGTATGACTTCCACCCCATCCGCTGCGCCAGCCGCAGACTCAAGCTATTACGAGCGCCATATTTTTTTCTGCTTAAACGAACGCAAAAACGGCGAAGAATGCTGCGCGCAACACCAAGCGCAAGCCGGCTTTGAGCGCTGCAAGCAGCGCATTCGCGATGCCGACCACAATGGCCCGGGCCAAGTGCGCGTCAACAAGGCCGGATGCCTGGACCGCTGCGCCGGTGGCCCAGTGGCAGTGGTCTATCCCGAGGCGGTTTGGTACACCTATGTGGACAGCGCCGATATTGACGAAATCGTGGACAGCCACTTGCTGGGCGGCAAACCGGTCGAACGCCTGCGCCTGCCTCCAAGCGTAGGGCGCTAAGCGCGCATGAATGCACGTACCCAGCGGCTGGCACTTCAGGGGCCAGTCGGCAGCCTGCAAACTTTGGTGGACATGCCGGCCCTGGAGGCGGGTCAAAAACCTGTCGGCGTGGCGGTAATTGCTCATCCACACCCGCTTTTTGGCGGAACTATGGATAACAAAGTCGTGCAAACCATGGCGCGCGCATTTATGCAGTCGGGCTGGATGGCGGTGCGTTTTAATTTCCGAGGTGTGGGCATCAGTGAAGGTACCTACGACGAAGGGCGTGGCGAATTACAAGACCTGCTTGCCGTGATAGACCATTTTTCACCTGCCGTAACGCAGCAAGGCGCGCTAGCATTAGCCGGTTTTTCTTTCGGTGCTTTCGTGACCTCCCATGCTGTGCAGGCTTTGCATGCGGTGCGCAACATAGACCGTGTGGTTTTGGTCGGCACGGCCGCAGGACGCTTTGAGGTAGCCAAACTGCCTAATGACTTACACGCTAAAACCTTGGTGCTTCATGGCGAAGAGGACGACACCGTGCCCCTGGCAGCCGCACTGGACTGGGCACGCCCGCAAAACCTGCCGGTGTTGGTCTTACCCGGAGTCGGTCATTTCTTTCACGGACAATTGCCCCTGTTGCGCGACCTAGTCGCGCACCATGTGATGGTGCCCTTGGCGTAGGAAAGGTTTGCAAATTTGTATCTTCGCAAGGACGGCGGTGACATGGCGATCGATCTGTGTTTGATGTCGCAAGAAATATGCCTTGCCTCGCTGTGCCTGCTTTTATGCAAAGCGAAGTATGCAAAGTATCCTTGACCGCTAGCTATCCGTTTTACACCAACATCATTTTTCAAACGCCCTGCCTATGCGCGGGCCGCATTGCACTCCCAAAGGTTTTGAATTCATGAAATTTGTTGCTTCCTGCTTGCTTGCTGTTTCCCTAGTGGCCGCTGCCCATGCACAAGATCCCCAGCCACCCGAGATTGCCGCGCGCGCTTATTTATTACTCGATGTGTCGGCACACCAGGTGCTGGCGGCCAAAGACGCGGGCATGCAAGTGGAGCCTGCGTCTCTGACCAAGCTGATGACGGCCTATCTTGTTTTTGATGCCTTAAAGTCAGGCAAGATCAGCCTGGACCAGAAGTTTCCGGTCAGCGAGCGCGCTTGGAAAATGCCAGGCTCGCGCATGTTCATCGACCCCAAAATGCAAGTGCCGGTGGAAGACCTGATTAAGGGCATGGTGGTGCAGTCCGGCAATGACGCCACCATCGCATTAGCCGAAGGCGTGGGCGGCGACGTGCCGCGTTTTGTGCAAATGATGAATGCGCAGGCCCAGATGCTGGGCTTGAAAGGTACCACCTACAAGAACCCCGAAGGTCTGACTGAGGCCGGTCACACCACCACAGCGCGCGACCTGGGTATCTTGGCCACCCGATTGCTGGCCGATTTTCCGCAGTACGTTGGCTATTACGCCCTGAAAAAATATCGCTATCCCGGCACCCCGGCGGCCAACGACACCAACCGCAACCTCCTTTTGCAACGCGATCCCACCGTCGATGGCCTGAAAACCGGCTACACCGAGGCCGCCGGCTATTGCATGGTGGCCACTGCCCGACGCGACTACGCCAGCCTGGGTTCACAAGGTGCCAGCCCGAGCCGGCGCCTGTTGTCTATCGTTTTGGGCACGTCCAATGAAAATGCGCGGGCCAACGAGTCGCAAAAGCTGCTTAACTGGGGCTTTACCGCCTTTGAGCCGGTCAAATTGTTCGATCCTGGGCAGGCTGTGGTCATGGCGCAGGTCTGGAAAGGCAGCGCGTCCAGCGTACGCGTGGGGCACCCGCAGGGCGTTGTATTGGCTTTACCCGCAGGCAGGGCTGGCAAAGTGACTACCGAGGTGGTACGTAAAGAGCCGCTTTTGGCCCCCATTACCAAAGGCCAGGAGGTCGCTACCCTACGCGTGCTCTCTGGCGGGGTGGAGGTGGCGCAAATGCCTTTGCAGGCCCTAGAAGCGGTCGATCAGGCCGGTATTTTCGGCCGCGCCTGGGACGCTTTGCGTCTATGGATACGCTAATTTACGCTCCCGGCCCTGCCCAATTGGACTAAGCAAAAGCAATATCTGGTATATTAGAAGGCTTTTCGGAAAGTTCCGAAGGGCTCTGTGTTTTCGAAGTTTTTGATTCGTGTAGCTCCTGCGCAGCGGGAAAATTTTCATTAGGAGGCTTAAGTGCCAACCATCAACCAGCTAGTGCGTCAGGGGCGCGAAGTCGAGACAATCAAGTCCAAAAG
>CANJXV010000296.1 GCA_947478935.1 Comamonadaceae bacterium | reverse complement strand
TCGATATGGTGATCCAGCGCATGCAAGGCCGCTGCAGCCAACACGCCGGACTGGCGCATTCCGCCGCCAAGCATCTTGCGAACGCGGTGCGCCCGGCCAATAAATTCCCGGCTGCCGCACAAAGCCGAGCCGACTGGCGCACCCAGCCCTTTGCTAAAACACACCGAAACGCTGTCAAAGCACTGGGCGATGCGGCGCGCTTCCTGCTGCGCCGAATTACCCGTCTGCCCCGCTTGCGCCACGGCTGCATTGAACAAGCGGGCGCCGTCTAGGTGGCGGTACAAGCCTTTGTCTTGCGCCAGTTGGGTGGCCGATTGCACATAATCAAAAGGAAGCAACTTACCACCCAAGGTGTTTTCAAGACATAGCAGGCGCGACTTGGCGAAGTGCGCATCGTCGGGTTTTATAGCATCTTCAATCGCTTGCAAATCCAGGCTGCCGTCGCTTTGATTGTGCAATGGCTGGGGCTGCACGCTGCCCAACACAGCGGCGCCGCCGCCTTCCCAGCGGTAGCAATGTGCTAACTGGCCGACAATAAATTCATCGCCACGCTCGCAATGCGCCATGATGCCGCACAAATTGCTTTGCGTGCCAGTGGGCACAAACAATGCGGCTTCAAAACCCAGCATGTTGGCAATACGCGCCTGCAACGCATTGACCGTCGGGTCGTCGGCAAACACATCGTCGCCCAAAGGCGCGGCCATCATGGCGGTGCGCATCGCGGCGGTGGGCTGGGTAACGGTGTCGCTGCGCAAATCAACGTAGGTGGTCATGCTAAAACGTCCTGTTGGTGTTTTAAAGATCTGCGATCTTATAGGAGCGGCTTGGAGCGGGTGCTACTGCAAAAAATTGCGCAACATCGCATGACCGTGCTCAGTCAATATGCTTTCCGGATGGAATTGCACCCCTTCCATGCGTACCTGCGCCGCCAACCCGGTGTGGCGCACGCCCATGATTTCGCCGTCCTCGGTCCAGGCCGTCACCGCTAGCTCTTTGGGACAGCTAGCACGGTCGATCGCCAGCGAGTGGTAGCGGTTCACGGTAAAGCTAGCGGGCAGGCCAGTAAACACACCCTCGCCGGTCGTTTGTATGACGCTGGTTTTACCGTGCATCAATTGCTGGGCGCGCACGATGTTGCAGCCCAAAGCTGCGCCGATGCTTTGATGGCCCAGGCACACTCCCAAAATAGGCAACTTGCCCATAAAGTGTCTGATAGCCGCCACCGAAATACCGGCCTCAGCTGGGGAACAAGGACCGGGCGAAATTACTAACCTCTCGGGGGCGCGCTGCGCAATGCCTTGGATGGTAATTTCGTCATTGCGAAACACTTCCACCTCAGCGCCTAACTCGCCCAAGTACTGAACGATGTTGTAGGTAAAACTGTCGTAGTTATCGATCATTAAAAGTTTCATACATGCTCCGCTGGGTGGGATGGGCCGGTTGGGTTCGCGCGATTCATTCCAAGCCCTCTTCCACCAATTCGGCAGCGCGCAGCAAAGCGCGTGCTTTGTGCTCGGTCTCGGCCCATTCCAGCTCGGGCACACTGTCAGCCACCACGCCGGCTGCAGCCTGCACATACAAGGTCTGGTTTTTTACGATGCCGGTACGTATGGCGATGGCGACATCCATGTCGCCGGCATAACTCAAGTAGCCGCAAGCGCCGCCATAAATGCCACGCTTGACCGGCTCCAACTGATCAATCAACTCCATGGCATGAACCTTGGGCGCCCCCGTCAAAGTACCCGCTGGAAACGTTGCTTTGAGCACATCCATGCTTTGCATGCCGGGCTTGAGCACGCCTTCGACATTGCTCACGATATGCATCACGTGGCTGTAGCGCTCCACGCAAAAAGCATCGGTCACTTTGACGCTACCGATCTGCGCAATACGCCCGATGTCATTGCGCGCCAAGTCAATCAGCATCACATGCTCGGCACGCTCTTTGGGGTCGTTCACCAGGTCGTCTTCTGCGGCTTTGTCCAGCTCAGGCGTGGCGCCGCGCGGGCGTGTGCCTGCGAGCGGGCGGATAGTGACTTTGGTGTGGCCGTCGGCGATCTCCTGGCGCACCAAAATTTCCGGGCTAGCGCCGATCACATAAAAATCCGGCGCGCCGTCCACCGTGGCGCCGCTGAAGTTGTAGTAATACATGTAGGGGCTGGGGTTGAGCGAACGCAAAGCGCGGTACAAGCTCAGCGGTGACTCGGTGTATTTTTTCTTAATACGCTGGCCGACCTGCACTTGCATAAAGTCACCACCGGCAATCAATTGCTTGGCCCTGGCCACTGCCGCCAAATAGTCCGCTTTAGAAAAATCTCGCACCGCTGCTTGCGGCGGGCTGGGCACTACCGCCGGTATCTGCACCGCGTGCGCCAGCTTGGCTTTAAGTGCTGCCAGCCGCGCGCTGCCTTGTACATAGGCGTCGGGCAACGCAGGGTCTACATAGACCATCAAATGCAACTTGCCCGACAGGTTATCAATCACCGCCAGCTCTTCGCATTGCAAAAGCAAAATGTCCGGACAACCGATTTCGTCAGGCGGACAACTGGCCTCTAGTTTCTTTTCGATATAGCGTACCGCGTCGTAACCGAAGTAGCCTGCCAAACCACCACAAAAACGCGGCATGCCGGGCCGCAGCGCCACCTTAAAGCGCTGCTGGTAAGCAGCAATAAAGTCCAGCGGATTGCCCGCTGCACTTTCCACCACCACACCATCAGTCAGGACTTCGGTCCTTGCCGCTGCGCCAAAACCACTGCTACGCAAAAGCGTGCGCGCCGGCAGACCGATAAAGCTAAAGCGCCCGAAGCGCTCGCCGCCGACCACCGACTCCAGCAAAAAACTGTAAGGCGCGTCGCCCGTCAATTTCAAGTACAGCGATAAGGGCGTTTCCAGGTCCGCAAACGCCTGCGCGGTCAGAGGGATGCGGTTAAAACCCTGGCGCGCCAGGGCGTAAAACTCTTCTTTGGTAGTCACACAATTCACCATCCCAAAAATTTAGGTACAGCACAGCCCGGGCGTAGCATGTGCCACTCACGCCGGACAAAGGCGCTGGCCGCAATCGCGGCGCGTTAAATCAAACAAAAAGGGGGAGAGGTGCGCAACAGTCCCGCGCGAAGCGCTAAGGAGCTAAACCGGCAGCGAAGGCGAGGACCGGCGCATAGCAGTACGGGTACGCCAGGGCCAGGCTCCCCGGTCGCTACGACCTGTGATGCTGTTGCGGTGAATAAACATG
>CANJXV010000295.1 GCA_947478935.1 Comamonadaceae bacterium | reverse complement strand
TCCCAAAGGATGCCGTAGGAAGCCAATTCCTTGTTTTTTGGAAATAAAGGTAATACCCCGACCAATCAATCGTTTTACGGAAACTCTTTACCCGAGTCGTCTCGATAGTTGGTTTTCGACCCAACGCAGCCTTAGCCAATAGCGTATTGACTGTCCGAAGCGGAGGTCAGATTTATATACTGGGTCAGCGCTGTGTATTACAAAATTGAGATCCGACCTACCCTATCCAATGCGGCCATACGTAAGCTGTACAGGCGAGAATTTATGTGACAGACCCTTCCTCGTAGTATTCGCGCACCATCTCTTAAGTTTTTTCTTCCTTTGATCGACTGACTTGTTATTGGCCGAAGTACGAATCCAAACCCACGATCATTACTTCGCTAGCGCGCCCATTCTCATTTTCCCGTTTGCGCTATTTGATCCTGATGCTTGCGGCGCATTGCAAAAGCCACCAGCATCCGCGATTGTGAGTACTTTGCGTGATATGTTGCCGCCATAACATCGCAGCGATGCGTTGTGGGCTTTCACACCAGATGGCAGAAAGCAGTGATACACCCCCCCCTGCGGGAATTCCAGTGTAGGACTAGTGATGCCATTGCACGCATCCAGACGCTCGGGGGCGATTTTTGGTGGAAGTTGCGCAGGAGTAACAAGACTCAGCGCGCCACCACCGTCGGACTGCCTTGGGGGGCCGTGCGGTCGTCGGTCAGGGTTTTCAAAAAGCTCACCAAGTCGTCCACATCCTGCGCACTGAGGACAGGTCTGTCACCTGGTTGTTGCCCAAAAGGGGCTGTCCGGATCACGTTGCCTCGCTCGGCCAAGGGCAGGTCGTTGAATTTGTCATTTACGCTGGGATACCAAAGCCGCGGGTCGATGTCACGGGTGGCATAAAAGCTCACGGCCTGCGTCAAATTAAAAATGCTGGCGTTGTGAAAATAAGGCGAAGTCAATTCAATGTTACGCAAGGTCGGCACTTTGAACTGGCCGCACAACTCGGTACGTGTGCTCAAATCGGTACGCTTGGGACCGCACAAGCCCTTGTCGAAAAAAGTGGCGTCGGCGGCATTCTTTTGAATTTGCATGTTACGCGGCAAGCCCAAGGCGGCATAGCTGAAGTTGGTGAAGACTGGGCGCTCCCCATTGGGCCCGTTGCGGCTGGTGTGGCAACTGGCGCAATTGCCTTTATCAGGATTGTTGAATAAATCCCTTCCGCTCCTTTCAGAAGGTGTGAATGTGTAGGTGCCATCGGCCTCCCGGTCAAACTTACTGTTGAACAGCAAATAGTCGGTATCCAGTTCTTGGTAGGTCTGCAAGGCAGTTTTTAATTTTTCAAAAATTTGCTGGTCCGTGGCCGCAGCGGGCACATTGAACTGGCTCACAAAATCATTGAAATATGTCAGGCCGCGGACTTTTCGCGCCACGGCAGCGACATCGGCATTGGCCATTTCGGTGCTGTCCAAGAGCGGGCCCGCCGCTTGCTCGGCGCGGCTGTTGGCGCGCCCGTCCCAAGTGAAGCCGCCAAATGGCAAGCCATTGACGAAGCGAAAAGCGGTGTTACTGGCCAGGTACAGCAGGCTGGGGCTGCTGCGAAAGCCTTGCTGGCCCATGTTCACGCCGCCGATGGGCAAGGTGGTGCCGGTGGCATCGCCATGGGCGTTGTCATCGGTGTGGCAGCTGGCGCAGGCCAACTGACCACTGGCCGACAAGGCTTTTTCGGCAAACAAGGCCTGCGCCACGCTCAGTGGGGTCGGCGGCGCTGGGGTCTGTGTATTGGCAGTCGCGCCACCACCACCACCGCACGCTGTGAGGTAGCCCAGTAGCGTGAAGGTCGCCAAGAATTTGGGAAATACACTGAATGTCAAATCAATTCCCCTTTAGACCTGTGAATGATTCGACAGTAAGGGCCTCCTGGGCAACGATGTGCCTTTATTTCTATGTGAAATCATCATTTTTCCTAGGTATTCTTTTATGGATAAACTGGGCGGTAGCAGGCCATTTTTTTGGCCACTAAACCGATTGATCGACCAGATTGCCCCTATCTTCGATCGATGCAGTCACGTTTTTTTGCAGTATTTGCAGGAAACTTTCTAAGTTTTTGCTGGTTGCATCAATGCCGCTGGCTTTGAGCAAAGAGGACGCGCTTTGAACCACCTTACTTGAGCTAGTGCTTGCCGATACGCCTGAAGTGGTACTGTCAGCGCCAGAGGTGATGGACGAAATCAAGCTCGCCAAATAGGTCTCGATGTCGCTGGAGTCTTGGTAACTGTTGCTGGCAGGAGGAGGTGGTGGCGGCGGATTCCCACCTTGTGGGCCACCGGGAGGAGGCCCGCCCTGGGGTCTTTTATTCGTGTTGCTGGCAGCGCGCGAATCAGCCGACTGCGAAAAAATGGTCTTCAAAAATTCATCAGTCGCTTGGGACACCTCCTCGTCAGATTTTCCGGACGCGGTGCTGCTCACGCCAATCGATGCCATGAGGCTTTTCAGTTCAGACAGCGAACTACTGACCATGGCTTTGGAACTCCCACCAGACGCGCCCCCACTGGGTGGCTGACCCTGACCAAAAGCAAGGTCGCCAACCTGCCTTGCATCAAACCCTGATGCCGCCATCGTTTCCTCCAATTCCCGGCCCGGCTGGACACCCAGTTTTTTGAATTCAGATGTGATTTTTTTGGCATCGGCTGCAGAAAGATTTTTGGAATCAAACTTGCCGAGTACTGATTTAATGCTGCTTTTTTGGTCTGTTGAAAGTGGACTGGAAGATCGCGCATTCGGTGTTGCACTAAGCGTGGCGTTTGCGCTCATGGAGCCAATGGTGGACATAAAGTTTTCCTTTGTTAAAAATTGAAGACGATTTAAACGCCATGGGCGATACGCTCGATGAACCAGAACGTGCCAGCTACCAAGCCCACTAATGACCTATGGCGAGCGACTCGCTGCCACACTGCAAGGCCGTTGATGCGGCTCAAAACCAGCACCGCCAAGCCCTCCATCAGCGCTACGGCGATCTGAGCGCCTTCAATGCCCCCATTGAAGCCCGCAAGGGCTAAGGCGAAAGGCGTGCTGTCAGAGGGCCATTGCGTCACATCACGCAAGGCGCCAGCCAGGCCAAGGCCATGCACCAGTGCGCAGCCGAACACCATGGACAGCCGCACGCAAGAAGGCAACACCCTGGCGCGCCTGCGGGTCCAAATATCAAAAGCGGCCATGCCGACGATGGTGGCCGCAATCGCAGGCTCCAC
>CANJXV010000294.1 GCA_947478935.1 Comamonadaceae bacterium | reverse complement strand
CGGCGTTCGTGCAGGGCAGTTTCAAGGGGCATGGCGGGTCTCCTTATTTTGGCCACCGCGCCGCCCGTAAGGGTGGCGTGGTGCAGCGGTTTTCGTCAGCAATCTGCAAGAGAAGGGAAAACACCTAGTGGAATTCCCCCAAATTGTCGTTTAAACGACAACAAAACGTCAAATGGCCTTTTAGTATTCGTAATGAATGATGCTCCAAGCCGGAGCTGAGGCTGGGGCGCACGCCGGAAGGACTTTTTCGATGCAAACAACGTTTGTGCAATTGCTCATGCAGCACGCAAAAGCGCGCCCCCACGCGCCGGCCATGCGTGAGAAGGAATACGGAATCTGGCAGACCCAGAGCTGGTCGCAATTGGCGAGCATGGTCGAGCAACTCGCCGCCGGCCTGCACCAGGCCGGTTTGCGCCGGGGTGAGCATATGGTGGTGGTGGGCGCCAACCGCCCACGCCTGTATGCCACCATGCTGGCGGTCCAATCGCTGGGGGCGATTCCGGTCGCCTTGTACCAAGACGCGGTAGCCGCCGAATGCGTCTTCCCGATCAATAACGCCGAAGTGCGCTTTGCCTTTGCCGAGAACCAGGAGCAGGTGGACAAGCTTTTGGAAGTGCGCGAGAGCGCGCCGCAACTGACACATATTTACTTCGACGAATCGCGCGGCCTGCGTAAATACGATCAGCTCGGCCTGCGATCTATGGATGCGTTGCAGGACGAGGGCAAAGCCTATGCGCAAGCGCACCCTGCGTTTTTTGCCGAGGCGATAGCGCGCGTGATGCCCGATGACACCGCAGCCATGTTCTTTACCTCCGGCACCACCGGCAACCCCAAAGGCGTGGTGCACAGCCACGATACCTTGCTCAACCGTGCCCGTGCCGGCGCCACTTTCGACCGTCTAACGGAACACGAGGAAGTGCTGGCCTATATGCCGGTGGCCTGGATTGGTCAAAACATTTTTAGCTATGCGCAATGGCTGTCTTGCGGCTATGTGGTCAACTGCCCGGAGTCGGCGGCCACTTCCACCATTGACCTCAAAGAAATCGGCCCGACCTATTACTTTGCGCCGCCGCGCGTGTTTGAAGGCTTGCTTACCAGCGTGATGATCCGCATGGAGGACGCTTCAATCATCAAGCGCAGCTTGTTCCATGCATGCATGCGCCTGGCCAAGCGCGTGGGGCCGGTGCTCAGCAGCGGCGGGCAGGTGTCGATGGTGGACCGCGCTTTGTATGCTTTAGGCAATCTGCTGGTGTACGGCCCGCTGCGTAACAACCTGGGTTTTAGCCGGGTGCGCGTGGCCTATACCGCTGGTGAGGCCATTGGACCTGATTTGTTTAGCTTTTACCGCTCGATTGGTGTGAACCTGAAGCAGCTTTACGGTTCGACGGAGACGGCGGTTTTTGTCTGCTTGCAACCCGATAACGAGGCGCATGCCGATACCGTGGGCGTGCCCTGCGAAGGCGTGGAAATAAAGGTCGATGACAGTGGTGAAATTTTGGTCAAGTCGCCGGGCTTGTTGCGCGGTTACTACAAAAATCCAGAGGCGACCGCAGAGGTTTTGAGCGCCGATGGCTGGTACCACACCAACGATGCCGGCTTTATCGACGCGCAAGGGCACCTGAAAATTATCGACCGCGTCAAAGACGTAGGCCGGGTGCGCGGGGGTGTATTTGACGGGGCGATGTTCGCGCCCAAGTATGTGGAAAATAAGCTCAAATTCTTTCAGCACATTAAAGAGGTGGTGGCCTACGGAGACGGACGTGAAAAAGTTTGCGTGCTGATCAATATCGACTTTGACGCGGTAGGCAACTGGGCCGAGCGACGTAATTTGCCTTATGCCGGGTATACCGACCTGGCGCAAAAGCCGCAGGTCTATCAGCTCATCAAGGAGTGTGTGGAGCAGGTGAACGCCGACCTCAGCCGCGATGCTTTGCTCGCTGGTAGCCAGGTCAGCCGTTTTCTGGTTTTGCACAAAGAATTGGATGCCGATGACGGCGAACTGACTCGGACCAATAAAGTGCGCCGCGGCTTCATCGCCGAAAAATACCAGGTGTTGGTCGATGCGCTGTACCAAGGGCGTAGCGAACAATTTATTGAAACCCAAGTGAAATTTGAAGACGGGCGCACCGGTAGCGTGAGCGCCACCCTGAAGATCGAGGATGCCAAGATCTTCGCCCCCGTGAAAGCCGCAGCATGAGCAAAAAAATCGGCGACGTTATTCTGAACGTCAGCAATATTTCTCTGGCCTTTGGCGGCGTGAAGGCGCTTACCGATATTTCTTTTGACGTGCGCGAGCACGAAATCCGCGCCATCATCGGACCCAATGGCGCAGGCAAAAGTTCTATGCTTAACTGCATCAACGGCGTCTACACACCGCAGCAGGGCTCGATTACCTTCCGGGGCAAAACCTTTAACCATATGGATAGCCACGACGTGGCGACCATGGGTATTGCCCGCACCTTTCAAAATTTGGCTTTGTTCAAAGGCATGAGTGTGCTGGACAACCTGATGTCCGGACGCAACCTCAAAATCAAAAGCAATATCTTTTTGCAGGCGCTGCGCATCGGACCGGCCGAGCGCGAAGAGATCATGCACCGCGAAGCAGTGGAGCGGATTATTGATTTCCTGGAAATCCAGGCCTATCGCAAAACGCCAGTCGGGCAACTGCCTTATGGTTTGCAAAAGCGGGTGGACCTGGGCCGCGCTCTGGCCATGGAGCCGCAGGTCTTGCTGCTCGATGAACCTATGGCCGGTATGAACGTCGAAGAAAAGCAGGATATGTGCCGTTTTGTGCTGGATGTGAACGACGAGTTCGGCACCACCGTGGTGTTGATTGAACACGACATGAGCGTGGTGATGGATATCAGTGATCGCGTGGTGGTGCTGGACTATGGCAAAAAAATCGGTGACGGCTCGCCCGACGAAGTGCGTAACAACCCGGATGTGATTAGCGCCTATTTGGGCACCGGCCACTAAAGGCGTAAGAAGACGATGAAAAACGAAATGCAAAACAGCGGCGTGTGGGCAATTGGAGAAAGTGTGTAACCATGGGATTTTTTCTTGAAACCTTGCTGGGCGGCCTGATGGCCGGCATGCTGTATTCCCTGGTGGCGCTGGGATTTGTTCTGATTTACAAAGCCTCGGGCGTGTTCAATTTCGCCCAGGGCGCGATGGTCTTGTTCGCGGCCCTGGCCATGGCGCGTTTTGCCGAGTGGGTGCCCCTGTGGACCGGCATTGCCGACAACCGCTT
>CANJXV010000293.1 GCA_947478935.1 Comamonadaceae bacterium | reverse complement strand
GTGGAAAGCGAGATCAGCGCCTTTTTGGCGCACCACCCCTCGTCGCGCCCCTGGCTGGCACTGAGCTTGGTATGGTCCCAACTAGACTTTGCCCTGTGGTTCGGCTTGTGGGGCCATATGGTGATCGCCACCGCACGCTTTGCCGGCATTCGACTGCCGCGCAGCAGCTGGCGTCCGCTGGAGTCGCGCACCATGGTGGATTATTTCAATCGTATTCTTTACTACTTCAAAGAGTTGATGGTGGACTTGTTTTTCACGCCCAGTTTTTTACGCTATTTCAAAAAGCATCCGCGCGTGCGCATGTTTTTCGCCACCTTTATGGCCGCTGGTGTGGGCAATATGGTCTATCACTTTTTGCGCGATATCGACCTGGCCGCAGACATGGGTTTGGTGGAGCTATTTACCAGCTTTAGCAGCTATGCCTTTTATTGTGTGGTGTTGGCCTGCGCCATTGGTATTTCGCAATTGCGCATGAGCGCGGGGCATCGTCCCTCTAGCACCGTGGCCGGGCGTATCCAAGCCTTTGTGTTGATTTGGGGCTTTGTGAGCCTCTTACAAATCTTCGGTGATGAAACCCGCAGCCACAGCCTGGCCGAACGCATGCAATTTCTTTTTTATCTTTTTGGATTACCGCTATGAGCACTGACATCCGCGAAAGCCTGCGCCCCTATTTGCAGCAATTGCTAACGCAGGCCATGGACACGCAGGAATTTTCGGACACCGACTCGCTGTTTCTCAGTGGTCGCATCGATTCTTTTTCGCTCATGCAACTGGTCATGCATCTAGAGGAAAACTACCAGATCGATTTTTCCAGCGTGCATTTTGAAGCGCCGCTGCTCGATACGGTTGCGGATATCGCCGCTTTCATTTCAGAACATAGCCGCGCCACAACGCGGTAACGCTTTAAGGCTCTTGCCTGATAGCGCCATAAAGCAGCAAGTGCTGTCATGCACCTCGACCTGGCGCCAACGCTACTCAGACTTTGGTAGCCGGTGGGCGTGCCATCTCCAGCAAAGCCCGCCGGTCCACTTTGCCGCTGACGGCATAAGGCAATTGCGCCAAGGCCACGATGCGCTTGGGAAAAAACACCGCGTCCAGGCTGCGGGCGCTGGCTTTTTTGATGTCCGCCAAGTCTTGCGCGCTTACTTGCCCAGTCGTAAAGCCCACCAATTCGGTGACCAAGCCTTGCGCATCTTTAACGGCCACGACTACTACATCGCTGAGCGGCGCAAAGCTGGCAAGCGCCGCTTCGATTTCGCCGATTTCCACCCGCCGCCCCGCCACTTTGATTTGGCTGTCCATGCGGCCCAGGCACTCAATCTGGCCTTGCGGATTCACAAAGCCCGCGTCGCCTGACAAATACCAGGTGGCACCGCTAGCGTCCCAGTCCAGTCGCACGAACACCTCGTCTGTTTTCTCCGGATCGTTCAAATAGCCTTGCGAAAGCTGCGGGCCTTTGAAGGCAATCTGCCCGGTGACGCCCTGGGGCACGGGCTGACGCTGTTCGTCCAGGATGCAAGTCTGCATGCCGGGAAACGCGCTGCCGATGGGCACGATGTCATTCGCAAAAGGCAATTCTGCTTCAATAGGCAAATAGATATGGCGCGCCACGTCGATCGTCGCCTCGGTGGGGCCATAGTGGTTCTCCACCGTGCTGGCCGGCGCTGCCGCTTGCCAGGCCTTCACCATGCGACGGGCCAAGGGTTCGCCAGCAAAGCGGCTGATGCGCAGTGTGGGAAAGCTATCGGCTTTGAGCATGCCCAACTTATGCATAAGCGTGCCGATGGAGGGCACCGAACTCCAGACCTGCAAATTGCTGCGGCGTATGAAATGCGCCGGGGCGATCAACTCAGCTTCGGGCACCACGCACAACTCGCCGCCTAGCGACCAGGTGGTGAACAAATCGGACACTGACGGGTCGAATGAGAAATCGTGAAACTGCGAAGCTCGGTAACCTGGCTCCAAATTCCACATGCTATGGATAGCGCGCAGATAGGCCAAGACATTCGCATGGCTGACCTTCACGCCTTTGGGTGTACCCGATGAGCCGGAGGTGAACAGGATGTAGGCCAAAGCATCAGCGTCACAAGCCAGCGGCGCGCCCAGTGGCGCTATCGACTTTGCGCCGACACCCTCCCATGGACCGGCACCCAGGCATTCGCTGTCTGGCGCGATGTAGGCTTGAATACGCTCGCCTTGCCCGGTGCCCTGTAACTGCGCTTGCAGCTGGCGCAAGTCCTCCGCGTCGCCCACCAAATAACGGATGTTCGCGGCGCGCAGCAGCGCAATGGTTTTATCGGGCGGGGCTTTGGCCTTGAGCGGCACGTAATGGCAAGCCGCGTACACAATACCCAGCACCCCCGCATAACTGCCGTACTTGCGCTGACCCACAATGCCGACCGCCTCGCGCTGCGCGCCCAGCGCCTGCAAGCGGGCGGCGATGGCAAGGGCGCTGCGCGTAAGGTCCGCATACGTCGTGCGCGCATCGCCTAGGTGTAATGCATAGCGATCATGGTGGCTGCTAGCCGCATCAAACAGCAGCGCGCTCAGGCTCATGCCAAACCCGCGCGCTTGCGCAACTCAAATTTTTGGATCTTGCCGGTAGAGGTTTTGGGAATAGCCTCGAACCGAAAATCGCGTGGCACTTTGTAGGCCGCTAGCAGGGATTTGCAATGCGCCAGCAAGTCTGCGGCGCTGACGCTGGCGCCTTCTTTCAACTCCACATAGGCGACCGGTGTTTCGCCCCATTTATCGTCGGGCTTGGCGACCACCGCGCAGGCCATGACGGCGCTATGGCGGTAGAGCGCGTCTTCTACTTCCAGTGAACTAATGTTCTCTCCGCCGGAGATGATGATGTCTTTGCTGCGGTCTTTGATCTTGACGTAGCGGTCCGCCTCCAGCACCGCCAGATCGCCGGTGTGGAACCAGCCCCCGGCAAAGGCTTCGGCCGTCGCCTTGGAGTTTTTCAGGTAACCCTTCATCACGATATTGCCGCGAAACATGATCTCGCCCATGGTCTGCCCGTCCGCTGCTAGCTCTTGCATACGCTGGGGGTCCATCACCGTCATGCCTTCTTGCAACGGGTAGCGCACACCCTGGCGACCATTGAGTCGGGTTTGCTCGGACGCGGTTTGCATGGCCCACGCGGTGCGCTTGGCCGCTACCGAGGCCGGTCCATAGACTTCCGTCAGGCCATACACATGGGTGATGTCAAAGCCGATGTGGGCCATGCCTTCGATCATGGACGCAGGCGGCGCCGCACCGGC
>CANJXV010000292.1 GCA_947478935.1 Comamonadaceae bacterium | reverse complement strand
ATGACAAGTTCTTGCGCTTTGTCAACGCTAAAGAAGGGCAGATATGGACGCAGCCACAGAAAAAGACTCCTCCTTGGAGCCCACAGACCTGACCGCTGGCGACTACGGGTTCATCGCTTTCATTGTGCTGGTACTCATTGCCGTCACCATGCTAGGTGTGATCGATCACCGCGAGGCCATGAAAACCGAAGGCAGCAAGCGCAACGGCGAGCAATGGGCTGCCTGGTTCGCCAAGGCCAGCGAAACGCGCTTTGCCCCTGACTATGCTGTTGCAGCCTGTGCCGGAGGCGTTAAGCCCGCGGCACCAGCAGCAGCCCCCGCCGCTGGAGAAGACGCCAAGCCCGCGGATGCGCCTGCCTCGGAGCAAGCTGCGGCGGCTCCCGCACCCGGTACCTGGGGCGCATGTGTTGCGCACCTGATGAGCGCTACCGAGTTCAAGGAAATGGTCAATCCCTTCACCGGGGCGGCGCCTAATTTCATACCCGCCTGCAACCCGGCGGACCATGGCCTGGTGGGCTCTATCGTGATTGAAAAAAGCACGGCCAACCCGCCGGGCTCAGCAGTCCCTAGCGTCACTTCCCAACTCGTGGATGCTGATTCGATTGCAGAAAAACTGGCACTCAAAGTCAGCGTGTGTGACAAAGGCTCTTACGCGGTCAAGGTCGCGGAAATTGAATTCTGAGGTACATCATGGAAGACCGCAAAACGATTGCTATCAAAGACCTGAATATCAAAGAGCTGCTGGATACAGATTCCAAGCCGGCTGATATTTCGCGCGACTTGCCGTTTCGCAAGTGGCTGTATTCCTGGATGCTGGACCCGGCCATCCCCGGCAACTTCCAGCGCAGCTTTGACAAATGGATCGGCATACTGATTGTTGCCAATTTGTTCAGCCTGATCTTCGAAAACGTTCCGGGCATTTACGAACCGTATAAGCCCTGGTTTGAATTCTTCGACTTATTCTCCATCGCCATCTTCACGGTGGAGTACCTGCTGCGCTTTTACTTGTCCGCAGAAGATGCCGCATTCCAAGGCAAAGTCAGTTCCCGCCTGGCCTATGTGCTGAGCCCGTTTGCGATTATTGATGCCTTGGCTATCGTGCCTTTCTACCTGGTGCGCTTGTTTGGCCTGTCCATCGACTTGCATGTGCTCAAGGCATTGCGAATTTTGCGTTTACTCAAAATCTTCCGTATCGTTATTCCCGCTTACTACGAGTTTGCAGCGCTTAACCGTGGCCGTACCTTCCGTCAAAAAATACACGCGCTCATCTTCGATAGTCCTTATGGCGGACGTTTACAAGAGATGTTTCAGTTGTTTATCGCGGTCTGGGTGCTGGTTTCAGTGTTCGCCGTGATTTTGGAGTCAGTACACGGCATTTCTTACCTGCTCAATGTCGAGTTTGTGATTCTGGATGCGGTGGCCGTTGGGATTTTTACGATCGAATACTGCATGCGCATGTATTCCTGCGTCGAAGAGCCGGGTTATGAGGGAACTGTGATGGGTCGCTGGCGCCAGGCCAAGCATCCTTCCACCTTGATTGACTTCCTGGCCATCCTGCCCTTCTTTCTGGAAGTGTTTTTGCACCACTTGTTGGACTTGCGATTCTTGCGGGTCTTCCGCCTGACGCGATTGCTAAAACTCACGCGCGGCAACGACGCCACGGCGACCCTGGTCAAAGTGGTATCGCGCGAGTGGCCGGTGATTGCCGCTGCCGCCTTCATCATGATTTTGCTGGTGGTGCTGACCGCATCGCTAGGCTATTTGTTTGAATACGAAGCGCAGCCGGACAAGTTTGAAAACATCCCCACCTCGATTTACTGGGCGGTGATTACCCTGGCATCAGTGGGCTATGGCGATATTTCGCCGGTCACGGTGCCGGGTCGGGCGATGACGATTGTGCTGGCCTTCATCGGTATCGGTATCTTTGCCATTCCTGCCGCTTTGTTGTCTTCAGCGTTTAGCGACGAGTTGCAGAAAGAGCGCGATGAACTGAAGAACAGTCTCTACAAAATCCTGAAGGATGGCGTGATTGACGCCGATGAAATCCACACCATCCGCCACGAAGCGCATCGTATGCACTTGAGCGTGGAAGAGGTGAACGCCCTCATTAAGCTGATACAGCATGAGTTGGAAAAAGAGGCCGAACTGCAAACCCTGCCGATCAGCACGATAGCGCAAAGGCCGGAGCTGGCGGTAGAGCATTACAAGTCACTCATCAGCGATATCCGCCGCTTAGCCCTGCTGACCGACGAAGCGGCCTTTGATGCGGCGGTCAAAGCACGCGACAGCTTGAGCGCGAGCGACATGGCGCTGTGGCGGCAAATTCAGGGCAAGAGCTGACAGGCATGGTTTCCCAAAGCACCGGCGCGCTAAGTGCCGGTGTTTGATAGTCGATTGTTAGCGTCTTTGTAGATAGATTGTGAAGTGCCGCCATGAAGTTGTCTGAACTGCAGCATAGTGTGATGGAGGTCCTAGAGGGATCGCCCAGTTACAAGATCAGCAAATACGTGGAATGGCTGATCACGGTGGTGGTGCTCGTCAATTGCTCTGCGGTGATTTTGGACTCGGTGCCAGAAGTGCATGCCGACTACAAAGACTTCTTCCATGAACTCGAGTTCTGGAGCGTGACTTTTTTCACCATCGAATACGTGCTGCGCGTCTGGTCGCTGGGGGCTAAGTTCGCGGGCGGCGAGGGCGGCTCCTGGAAAGGGCGTAGCCAGTACATCTTCAGCCCGTTTGGCTTGGTGGACTTCTTTGCCACCATGCCGCACTACCTGCATATGTTTTTTCCGTCGCTAGACTTGCGGATTCTGCGCGTCTTGCGCCTTTTGCGGATTCTTAAACTGTCCAAGTACAACACCGCGTTGCAAGACTTGTTCCATGCGGTGTACTCCGAGCGTCGGGCCTTTGGCTCGGCCGCATTTTTGCTGCTGATCGCTACCGTGGTGTCCGCCTCGCTCATGCACTTTGCCGAGGGCCATGAGCAGCCCGAGCAATTTGGCTCTATCCCGCACGCGATCTACTGGTCCATCGTGACCATTACCTCGGGTTACGGTAACGTCGATCCCGTCACCAAGGCGGGCGAGGTGATTGCGCTGCTCACCGGCTTTTTGGGCGTGTGTATGGCGGCCATCATGACCGGTATCGTGGCCTCGGCCTTCTCTAATCAGATATCACGCAAAAAAGCGGCTTACCAGAGCCAGTTGCGGCTGGTCTTGGCCGATGGCGTGGTGAGCGATGCCGAACGTGAATCCCTCAAAGCCCTCCAAGTTAAATACCGCTTGTCCGATGCGCAGGTGCAGGTAT
>CANJXV010000291.1 GCA_947478935.1 Comamonadaceae bacterium | reverse complement strand
GATGCCGACGCAGCCTGGGAATGCGTGAAAAGCTTTGAAACCCCGGCTTGCGTCATTGTCAAACACGCTAACCCCTGCGGCGTGGCGATTGCGGCAGATGCATCGAGCGCCTATGCCAAGGCCTTCAGCACCGACCCTACCTCCGCCTTTGGCGGCATCATCGCCTTCAATTGCGAAGTCGATGGAGATACCGCGCGCCATGTCAGTGCGCAGTTTGTAGAAGTGCTGATCGCTCCCGCTTTCAGCACCGAGGCGCTCAGCGTTTTATCTGCTAAAGCCAATGTGCGTGTGCTGCAAATCGCATTGCCCTATCCGCTGGGCCAGCGCCCGGAAAAAGCCAGCGCCTGGACCTTGGGGCGCAATGCGGTGGATGTCAAACGTGTGGGTTCCGGAATGTTGATGCAAACCGCCGACAACCATGAACTGACGTTGGCCGATATGCGCGTGGTTAGCAAGGTGCAGCCCAGCGCAACGCAAATGCAGGACATGTTGTTCGCCTGGAAAGTAGCCAAGTACGTCAAGTCCAATGCCATCGTATTTTGCAAAGACGGCATGACCATGGGCGTGGGTGCCGGTCAAATGAGCCGCCTGGACTCGGCCCGCATCGCCTCCATTAAAGCTGGGCACGCTAGCTTGTCATTGGTTGGTACGGTGGTCGCCAGTGACGCATTCTTCCCATTTCGTGATGGGCTCGATGTGGTGGTCGAGGCTGGCGCCACGTGCATCATCCAGCCTGGCGGCAGCATGCGCGACGACGAAGTGGTGCGAGCGGCGGATGAACGTGGTGTGGCGATGGTCTATACCGGCGTACGGCACTTTAGGCATTAAGTTCTGTTATCTGGCGAAACACAAAAAACGGCCCTTTAGGGCCGTTTTTGACTTGTACATTTAGTTGTGCGCAGTTGCTTGCAGGGTAGGGCAACACCAGGTATTACAAGCTGGCAAACACCTCTTTCGCAGCCGCCACCGTCTGCGCAATATCCGCCTCGGTGTGCGAGGCGCTCATGAAGCCTGCTTCGTACAAAGCCGGAGCAAAGTACACGCCCCGGTCCAGCATGCCGTGGAACAAAGTGTTAAAGCGTTTGTTGTCTGTGCTGATAACTTTGGCGTAGTTTTGCGGTAGTTCGGGGAAGAGGAAAAAGCCGAACATGCCACCTTCGCTATCGGTGCTAAATGGCACGCCCGCCGCATCGGCAGCGCCTTGCAGGCCGCGCATCAGTAATTGGGTTTTAAGGCCCAAGGCTTCGAAAAACCCGGGCTTGCTGATTTCGCGCAGCGTCGCCAGACCGCAGGCGGTGGCGATCGGGTTGCCCGACAAAGTGCCGGCTTGGTACACCGGCCCCAAGGGCGCCATCTGCTCCATCACGGCGCGCTTGCCGCCAAAAGCCGCCAGCGGCATGCCGCCACCAATGACTTTACCCAGCACGGTGATGTCCGGCTCAAAACCCGGCAGCGCTTTGGCATACACGCTTTGCGCGCTTCCCAGGGCTACGCGCAGTCCGCTCATCACCTCGTCAAACACCAACAGCGCGCCGTATTGGGTACACAGCTCGCGGGCGCGCTTGACGAAGGGCACCGAGGCGCGCACGAAATTCATATTGCCGGCAATGGGCTCGATCATCAGGCAAGCCAAGTCTTTGCCGTGCAGGACAAAAGCTTCTTCCAGTTGTTGCAAATTGTTGTATTCCAGTACCAGCGTGTGCTGCACCACTTCGGGCGGCACACCGGCGCTGGTGGGGTTACCCAGCGTGGCCAGGCCCGAGCCGGCTTTGACTAGCAAAGGATCGGCGTGGCCGTGGTAGCAGCCCTCAAACTTGATGAATTTGCTACGACCGGTGGCGCCGCGCGCTAGGCGGATGGCGGTCATGGCCGCTTCGGTGCCCGAGCTGACTAGGCGCACCATGTCCATGCTGGGTACATGGCGCAAAATTTCTTCGGCCAGTTCCACTTCGCGCTCGGTGGGCGCGCCAAAAGAGAATCCTTCAAGCAGCGCTTTTTGCACCGCCTCGACCACCGCAGGGTGCCCGTGGCCCAAAATCATCGGGCCCCACGAGCCGATGTAGTCGATATAGCGCTGGCCGTTAGCGTCCCAAAAATACGCACCCTGGGCGCGCGTCACAAAGCGGGGTGTTCCGCCCACGGCTTTGAAGGCCCGTACCGGCGAGTTAACACCGCCGGGGATCACAGCAGCGGCGCGTTGAAAGAGTTCGAGGTTGCGGTCAGTGGCGGGTTTCATTGGGTGGGAAGTCAAAAAGAAAAGGTTGGTCGGAATCTTCGTTATCGATCAGCAGCTCGTCATCGGGCACATCATGTGCCCAAAAAAGGCGGTCTGGCTGCACATGGCCCATGCCCGGACGCACACCCGCTTCCAGGCTACGGTCTAAGTAACTCAGTGCCTCTGTCACGGCCTCGGCCAACTCGGTGCCCACGGCAATCAGCGCCGCCAAGGCGGCAGACAAGGTGTCGCCGGTGCCGACAAAAGTAGCTTCCAAGCGTTCAAATTTTTCGCTGCACATCAGCGTGCTTGCAGAACACAAAGCGTTGTCGATAAATTGCTCGGGCAAGGGGATGCCGGTGACCAAGGTGTAGGGTACGCCCAGTTCCTGCGCGGCTTTGGCGATGTCGCGCGCATCGGGCGGGCGCGGCGCGTCCCATTCGGGAAGCAGCCAGCGCGCCAGCGTGCCGTAGCTGCCGACCAGTACCGTGGTTTGCGGCAGCAGCATGTCGGCGCAGGCGTCCAGGTATTGGTCAATCTGGTCCTCTTGCCACCAGGACAAGTCGGGCATATAGGTCACCACCGGCACATCGGCGTAGTCGGACACCAGTGCGGCCACCACGCTCAGGTTTTCCGGGCTGCCGACAAAGCCGACTTTGAATACGTCGGGCGCCACATCTTCCAAAATGGTGCGCGCTTGCGCCAGCAGGGCATCGTCGTCAAAGGGGAAATGGTCGGCGATTTCGCTGGTGTCGCGGGCATAGGCCCCGGTCACCACCGGCATGGGGTGTACACCCACCGAGGCCATGGTCAAGCAGTCGGCCGCCAGGCCGCCCGCGCCACTGGGGTCATTGGCGTTGAAAACCATCACGCTGGCCACCGGGCCGTCGGCCGGTCCGTCCTCGTCCAGCACCGTGATGGGGGCGGGGCCTGCCGTGTCTTTTTTGGGGTGCTTCATGGTCGCAACAAGTAGATAAGGTGCCGCAATCAAGGAGTCAAACCAGCGCCCGGCGGCCCGCCGCAAGGCACTATTTACAATCGCTTCATTCTATTCTCAAGGTAAATACGCTGTGACCGATACCAAAACCTGGATGTGCCTGATTTGCGGCTGGATTTATGACGAAGT
>CANJXV010000290.1 GCA_947478935.1 Comamonadaceae bacterium | reverse complement strand
TAAATGGCTTTGACAAAACCGCTGCAATCAAAGCCGCTTTCGGCGCTGTTGCCGCCACGGCGGTAGGGCACCCCTAAGAATCCCATCGCCCCCACCACCAGATCCGAGGCCTGGTTCTGCATCTGGTTGCCCGCCTCGCTGATGCGGTTAATCAGGCCTTTTTCTGTCAGGAATTTGCCTAAATCGTCGTAAGCTGGTGCAGTTTGCGCTGCGCAGATGCCGCAGGCAAAAACCAATAAAAGAGCGACTCGGAAGGGCAAATGCATAGTTGCATTGTAGCCGACATGTGGGGGAGCGTCAAGAAAAATTTACATGAAGTATATTATTTAAGCTATTGATTAATATAAATAATTAATCTTAAAAAGTGACCTTAACGAAATGTTGGGCGACGAATGCGCGGGATCGTATAGCGCTAAGACGCCGTCTTATTTCAGAAAGGACCATTGCACCTAAATGGTGTGCGCCACCTCTGGGCGACTGGTTATGCTCTGCGCTTTAAGTCACCGGAAAGAATGCCTATGTTGCTCGATGTCGAGGAAAGCCAGTTGGTGCTGGTGGACTACCAGGCGCGCCTGATGCCTGTGTTGTTTGATGCGTCGCAGGTGATGGCCAATGCAGTGCGTCTGGCCCGCCTGGCTGCAATACTGCAAGTACCTACCGTATTGCTGGAGCAAAGTCCAGACCGGCTGGGGCCGACCGCCGAGCCGTTGCTGGAGGCCACACAGGCGCTGACCGCAGCGCGCCTTCTGCGCAGCCTCCATAAAACCCATTTCAGTGGCGTGGAGGACGGCTTGTCCGAGCTTTTGCGTCCTGCGGTGAAGCCCGCCGGTGGTAATGCGCGCAGCCTGCCCAAGCATTTGCAAAAGCCGGCGCACGAGCAAAACCTCCGGCCTTCCATTGTGCTAGCCGGTTGTGAAGCCCACGTCTGTCTGATGCAAACCGCACTAGCTTTACTGGAGGATGAATTCGAAGTGTGGGTGGTTACCGACGCCTGCAGTTCGCGCACCGAGCGTAACCGCGATGCCGCCTTTGACCGCCTGGCCGGTGCTGGGGCCGAACTTCTGACCACTGAAATGGTGGCCTTTGAATGGCTGCGCCATGCCGACCATCCCCAGTTTCGCGCGGTACAAGCGCTGATTAAGTGAATGCGTTCATGGGGTTGATGCGCGTGCCCTAGTCAGGCACTAGCAAGTTGCGTGTTCATAATCTGCCCTGCTACGCGGCCCCGGCGTAGAACACTATGTGGAGACCGATATGCCCGACTACAAAGCCTTTCACCGCCGCTCTATCGACGACCGCGATGCCTTTTGGGCAGAGCAAGCGAAACGCATCGATTGGAAGGCGCAGCCCAAGACGATTTGCGACTACAGCAACCCACCGTTTGCCCGTTGGTTTGAAGGTGGCACCACCAATTTGTGCCACAACGCGGTGGACCGCCACCTTAAAGACCGACCCGACCAAACCGCGCTGATCGCCGTATCCACCGAAACCGATACTGAGCAAACCTATACCTTCCGCCAGCTCCATGCCCATGTGCAAACCATGGCTGCGGCCTTGCTGGAATTGGGCGTGCGCAAGGGTGATCGTGTCCTCATTTATATGCCCATGGTGGCCGAGGCGGCTTTTGCCATGTTGGCTTGCGCACGGATTGGCGCGATTCACTCGGTGGTATTTGGCGGCTTTGCTTCGGTGTCCCTCGCCTCACGTATTGAAGATGCCTCACCCGTGGTCGTGGTCAGTGCGGATGCGGGTTCGCGCGGCGGCAAAGTGGTGCCTTACAAACCGCTGCTCGACGAGGCAATCGCCTTATCCAGCCACAAGCCGCAGGCAGTGTTATTGGTAGATCGGCAGTTGGCCCCTATGGCCATAACCGCCGGGCGGGACCATAGCTGGGCTAGCCTGCAAGCAAAACACCACAACGCCGTCGTGCCCTGCGAATGGGTAGATGCCACGCATCCCAGCTACACCTTGTACACCAGTGGCACCACGGGCAAACCCAAAGGCGTGCAGCGAGACACCGGCGGCTATGCCGTGGCCCTGGCTGCGAGCATGGAAACCATCTTTTGCGGCAAAGCCGGTGAAACCTATTTCTCTACTAGTGACATTGGCTGGGTGGTCGGCCATAGCTACATCGTCTATGGCCCTTTGATCGCCGGTATGGCCACCATCATGTACGAAGGCCTGCCCATCCGGCCCGACGGAGGCATCTGGTGGAGCCTGGTGGAAAAGTACAAAGTCACCGTCATGTTCAGCGCCCCCACCGCCATCCGCGTGCTGAAAAAACAAGACCCGGCTTTGCTCAAGCGCTATGACCTGAGCAGCCTGCGTACCTTGTTTCTGGCCGGTGAGCCCTTGGACGAGCCAACCGCCCAGTGGATCAGCGACGGCTTGGGCAAAGACATCATTGACAACTATTGGCAGACCGAGAGCGGCTGGCCTATTTTGACCATTGCCAATGGCGTGGAAAAAGCGCCCAGTAAATTCGGCAGCCCCGGTATCGCTATGTACGGTTACGACGCGAAGCTATTGGACGAAACCACCGGCGAAGAGTTGCAGGGCGCGGACAAAAAAGGCGTGCTGGTTATCGAAGGCCCCTTGCCACCGGGCTGCATGCAAACCGTCTGGCAAGACGATGAGCGCTTTGTCAACACGTACTGGAAAAGCGTTCCCGGCAAATTGGTGTACAGCACTTTCGATTGGGCTACGCGCGACAAAGATGGCTACTACTTCATCCTGGGCCGCACCGATGACGTGATCAACGTGGCGGGCCACCGCCTGGGAACCCGCGAAATTGAGGAGTGCATTTCCGGGCATCCCAATGTGTCTGAAGTGGCGGTGGTAGGCGTGGCCGATACGCTCAAAGGGCAGGTAGCCATGGCCTTTGCGGTAGTCAAAGACGCCAGCGGGCTGATCGATGATAGGGCGCGTTTTGCCTTAGAGGGCGAAATCATGAAGCTGGTGGACCAGTCGATTGGCGCGATCGGCCGCCCGGCGCGGGTGCGTTTTGTGACCGTACTGCCCAAAACCCGCAGCGGAAAGCTACTTCGACGCGCCATCCAGGCAGTCTGCGAGGGCCGCGACCCCGGCGATCTGACCACCATGGAAGATCCCACCGCCTTGCAACAAATCAGAGATTTGATGTAGTCCCCCGCCGGGCCAAGCGCCTTCAACCCTAAAAGGCCGGGACAAGCGGGCCCGGTTTCGATGGCACAATGCGCGCTGTTACCAAGGCGCCCAGCGCCAACGTCGCATCCGCCATCCGGTCAAGCCGTACAGCGGAAGGTCTTTTAACCAGCTTATGTTTCCCCGGAGGGAAACGGAGGTCAGCGAAAAATGAGTACGAGTTCGTCCGTCTATTCAGCCTAT
>CANJXV010000289.1 GCA_947478935.1 Comamonadaceae bacterium | reverse complement strand
CTGGCGGTCAGTGACAGGCGCTACCGCCGCGCCGTGGAGGCGCCATGATGAAACATGCACGCTATTTGGTGCCCATGGGCATCTTGCTGGTTTTGTTGTATTTCTTGCGTGCCGGCCTGAGCCTTAATCCTAAAGAAGTGCCTTCGCCCTTGATCGGTAAACCAGCGCCTGCGTTTTCCTTACCCCGCCTGGACCAGCCCGCGCAGCGCATCAGCCGCGACGAACTGCGCGGCCAGGTTTGGATGCTCAATGTGTGGGCCTCTTGGTGCGTGGCCTGCCGCCAAGAGCATCCGCTATTGGTGCAGTACGCCAAACAATCCAAAGTCCCTATCTATGGCCTCAATTACAAAGACGAGCGCGCGGCCGGCATGAAATGGCTGGCCGATTTCGGTAACCCCTATACCGCTTCTATTTCTGACCGTGATGGCCGCGTGGGCATCGATTTTGGTGTGTATGGCGTGCCGGAAACCTTTGTCATCGACCGCGAGGGCATCATCCGCTACAAACAAATCGGCCCGCTCACGCCCGAGGTGCTGCGCGATACGATTGAGCCCTTGCTCAAGCAACTCAATAGCTGATATGCGCAAAATCCTTAGCCGCTTGGTGATCAGTTTGGCCTGGGCTTTTTCTTTTGGCGGAGCCCTCGCCGCGGAGGCCTTGCCCGCCAGCGATAACCCGGCCCTGGACGCGCGGGTCATGAAAATTTCCAGCGAGTTGCGTTGCCTGGTCTGCCAAAACGAAACGATTGCCGCCTCGCACGCCGACCTTGCCGTGGACTTGCGCCGCCAGGTACGCGAAATGCTGCAAAACGGACAGAACGAGCAGCAGGTCATCGACTACATGACGGCACGCTACGGCGACTTTGTGCTTTACCGTCCGCCCTTCAAAGCGCTGACCGCCTTGCTCTGGATCGGGCCGGCGGCCATGGTCGTGGTGGGCCTGGGCACGCTGTTTGTTGTCTTGCGCAGGCGCAGCCGATTGGCCGACGAGGCTTTTGAGCCCGACGACAAGGACGCACCGCACGACCCCCATCTTTCTTGAGGCCTGCTATGACCGACGCGCTGCACACTTTGCTGGCCCCTTTTAAACGCCAATTGGCCGATCTGGAGCAAGCGCATGCGGCGGGCACACTCAGCCAGGCCCAGCGCGATGCCAAGCGCGCTAGCCTCGAGCGGCGATTGCTGGACATGCTATTGCATGACAAAGCGGTCGATGCGACTGGAGCTGCCAAGCCGTCTTGGTCTTTGTTGTTGGGCTTGCTGGTCTTGGTGCTGGCAGTGGCCATCGGCGGCTATGCCTACAACCGCAGTGCAAATCCGCCGCAAGGCGATGAAGAGAGCGCGGATGGCGGCGCCAACCAAGCCCAGGTGGTGGCCATGGTGGAGCAACTGGCCGAGCGCATGAAGCAAAATCCGAACGATGCAGATGGCTGGGCCATGCTGGCACGCTCGTACAGCGTGATGGAGCGCAACGAGGACGCGCTGGCGGCTTACCAAAAAGCTATCGCATTGCACAAAGATGACGCTGGTTTGCTGGTTGATTACGCAGACGCCTTGGCCGTGAAAAATCAGCACAGCCTGCAAGGTGAACCCATGGCCTTGATCACGCGTGCGCTCAAGCTCAACCCGGACCACATCAAAGGTCTGGCGCTGGCGGGGTCTGACGCTTTTGTACGCAAAGATTTTGCGCTAGCGGTAAAGTACTGGAGCCATATCGAAGCGGTCGGCCCGCCAGACAATGCGCTAGTGCAGCGCGTGTCGGCTAGCTTGCAAGAGGCGCGTAAACTGGCTGGCTTGCCCGCACAGGCTGCGCCCCTGGCGGCGCAAACCAAATCGCAAATCCCAGCCGATGTGAGCCCAGCCGCGGCCGGTGGGCCTTCGGTGAGCGGTACCGTCAGTTTGTCGCCTGAATTGCGCTCCCAGGCCAGCCCGCAAGACACCGTGTTTATTTTTGCCAAAGCCGCGCCCAATGGCCGTATGCCCTTGGCCGCCGAGCGCAAGCAGGTCAAAGACCTGCCCTATCAATTCACCTTGGATGACAGCAAATCCATGTCCCCGCAAGCGCGCTTGTCTGGCGCCACGCAAGTGGTGATCAGCGCGCGCATCAGCAAAAGCGGCAATGCCATCGCCCAGCCTGGCGATCTGCAAGGCCAGTCGGCCCCGGTGGCCATTGGCGCGAGAGACTTGCGGATTGATATCCGCGAGGTGGTGAAGCCTTAAGGCTTTTTCGCAATGCGCTCGTTAGCACATCACAGCATCCACTTGACGCCTTCAAAAAACGCGGCTGTCATCAGCACATAGCGCAGGAATTTGCCGATCAGCATATAGGCCAGGCAAGGCCAGAAGGGTAACTTCAACCAGCCAGCCAGGGTGCATAGCGGGTCGCCCACCAGCGGCAGCCAGCCAAGCAGACAAGCTTTGGGCCCCAGTCGGTGTAGCCAGCGTAGGGCGCGTGTTTCTAAGGAGGCATTGCTAGCATGCTGCGCCAAATGGCTGGCGCCTCGCCCCATGGCGTAGTCCAGGGCGCCACCTAACGTGTTGCCTACGGTCGCCACGGTAATCACCTGCCAGTATTGCGAAGGGTTGAGGTGAATCACGCCCAATACCACTGGCTCTGAACCCATGGGCAGCAGGGTCGCTGAAATAAAGGAAACCACAAAAACCGTGGACAGGCCGTAGGCCGGCAGGGCCAGCAAGTCCAAGAGCGATTGCATCCAAATTTCCATTGCCCAAGCAGTATAGGCAGCGCCTTGGGCGTCGCGTGCCAGTGTGCTGAAATTTTAGGCATATAGAATGTCCGCCCGCTCACAGCAAACCCCCGGTGCGCCTGGCCTTGAAGCTTTACCTCACCACTCATTTCCTCCATGCAAATCGGCCCTTACGTATTGGCAAATCCGGTCTTCGTCGCGCCCATGGCCGGCGTGACCGATCGCCCGTTTCGGCAATTGTGCAAACGCTTGGGTGCTGGTTATGCGGTCAGCGAAATGGTCACCTCGCGGCGCGATTTGTGGGATTCGCTCAAGACCTCGCGCCGCGCCAACCACGAGGGCGAACCCGGGCCCATCGCAGTGCAAATCGCAGGCACCGATGCCGCCATGATGGCCGATGCGGCGCGCTACAACATCGACCGTGGAGCGCAAATCATTGACATCAATATGGGCTGCCCGGCCAAAAAAGTGTGCAACAAATGGGCCGGTTCGGCGCTGATGCAGGACGAGACTTTGGCGTTGGAAATCATCGATGCAGTAGTGCACGCCAGCGCGGCGCACGGTGTGCCGGTCACGCTCAAGATGCGCACCGGCTGGTGCCAGAGCCATAAAAATGCCTTGTCGATTGCGTTGGCCGCGCAAAGCGCTGGCATAGCGATGG
>CANJXV010000288.1 GCA_947478935.1 Comamonadaceae bacterium | reverse complement strand
CCAGTCCCACCGGTCGGTGGCGCACGTTGGAGTCGCGGGCTTTTTTAACCGCGTAGTAATTAATATCAATCACGTTATCGAGCATGCGCATGGCGGTAGTGATGGTGCGCTTGAGCTTGTCGTGGTCTAGAGCGCCGTCTTTGATGTGCTGCAGCAAATTGACCGAACCTAAATTGCAAACCGCCGTCTCGGTGTCTGAAGTATTGAGCGTGATTTCGGTGCACAAATTGCTGGAGTGCACCACCCCGGCGTGCTGCTGGGGGGAGCGGATATTGCAGGCGTCCTTGAAAGTAATCCAAGGGTGGCCGGTTTCAAACAACATGGTGAGCATCTTGCGCCACAGGTCACTGGCTTCCAAAATACGCGCAGGTTTGATTTCACCGCGGGCAGCCTGCTGCTCATAGGCGACATAGGCGGTCTCAAATTCAACACCAAATTTGTCATGCAAATCGGGCACGTTAGACGGCGAGAACAGAGTCCACTGGCCTTTTTCCATGACGCGGCGCATGAACAAATCGGGAATCCAGTTCGCCGTATTCATGTCATGGGTGCGGCGACGGTCGTCGCCGGTGTTCTTGCGCAACTCCAGAAACTCTTCAATATCCAGATGCCAAGTTTCCAGGTAGGTACATACTGCGCCTTTGCGCTTACCACCCTGGTTCACCGCCACTGCTGTGTCATTGACCACCTTGAGGAAGGGCACCACGCCTTGCGATTCGCCGTTAGTGCCTTTGATACGCGAACCGAGCGCTCGCACCCGCGTCCAGTCATTGCCCAAACCGCCGGCAAACTTAGACAACAAAGCGTTTTCCTTGATGGATTCGTAAATACCATCTAAATCATCTGGCACGGTCGTGAGGTAGCAAGAGGACAACTGCGAGCGCAAGGTGCCGCTATTGAACAAAGTGGGCGTGCTGGACATAAAGTCGAAAGACGAGAGCACCTCGTAAAACTCGATGGCACGGGCTTCGCGCTCGGTTTCGTTGAGCGACAGGCCCATGGCAACCCGCATAAAAAAGGCTTGCGGCAACTCGATGCGGGTTTTGTTGTGGTGCAGGAAGTAGCGGTCATACAAGGTTTGCAGGCCGAGATAGTCAAACTGCCGGTCGCGCTCCGCGCGCAGGGCACCGCCCAAGCGCTTGAGGTCGAAATGCAACAGCTTTTCGTCCAGCAACTCATGGTCCACGCCTTTTTTGATGAAGTCAGGGAAGTAATCTATATAGGCCTGCTGCATGTCGGCGGCGGGCACGTCCTTACCCAGCACTTCGCGCGAAATCGTATGAAACAGCAAGCGTGCGGTAGCGTAGGTGTAGTCGGGATCTTTCTCAATCAGGGTACGCGCCGCCAAGATGGACGCCTTGTAAACCTCATCGACGGGCACGCCGTCATACAAATTACGCAAGGTCTCGGCGATGATGGGATCAGCCTTGACTTCAGAGCCCAAGTCCGAACAGGCATTGCGGATGCGCTCGGTCAAAGCTTCCATATCCAAAGCTACGCGCTGACCACCATCGACCACATGCAAAGTGGGCGCGGCCGGCGCAGCTTGCACCTGCTGCTTAGCGCGTTCCTGCGTACGTCTTTCGCGATACAAAACATAGGCACGCGCAACTTCATGGTGCCCGCCACGCATCAACCCGAGTTCCACCTGGTCTTGCACGTCTTCAATATGAAATGTGCCGCCGCCGGGACGCGAGCGCATCAAGGCGCGTATCACTTGCTGAGTCAAAGCATCCACAGTTTCGCGCACGCTGGCCGAAGCCGCTCCTTGGGTGCCATGTACGGCCAGCGAAGCCTTCATGATGGCAACGGCGATCTTGTTCGGCTCAAAAGGCACTACCGAGCCATTGCGGCGAATGATCTGGTAACTGGCCAGGGGATTGGAATCGGTTTCGTTCGAAAACTGGGCGCTCAGGGGTACAGCCATCGTGGGCGCCTGGGAAAGTGTCGAAATTGATTGCATGATTTGCTTTTTTTATCCGAATAGAGGTCAACGAAGTCCGGCTGGATGAGGCGCGGCGAGAAATATAGTGGGCGCGGTCAGCTACGAGGCCACACTATATATGGTGTGCGACCGGCTGGCAAGCCACTACCGGTAGTGTACCGGCTCTGATTTCGATAAAAATAGTGCACAAGACAAAAACCCGTGCACTACAAAGTAGCCTGCCAATTTTTCGCAATCGCAGGCACACACTGCCAGGCCTTGCATTTAGGTACTTTCACCCACAAAATGGCGTTAGCGCGGGGGGTTTGCGCGGATTAGTATCCTTACAGCCCCAATAGATTTGACTTTACGCATCCGGCCCTGCGCCGCCCGCACTGTTTTGGGGCTTGTTGCAAAAAAACTAATGACTAAAAAATTAATGGTCGGGGACATTCAAGCCCAATTGCGCCGCCGTATCCGACAAACGCGACCATTTAAAACCGGGGCCCGGATCCATTTTTCGGCCAGGCGCCACATCGCTATGACCCGCAACGTGGCGCACCGGATAGTGTTCAGACAGAGCGGACAGCAGTTTGCAAAGGCATTCGTACTGGGCCGACTCGAAAGTCTGACCTTCCAGCCCCTCAAGTTCGATGCCAATTGAGAAGTCATTGCAGTTGTCGCGGCCCCGAAAGGACGACTGGCCTGCATGCCAGGCCCGGTCATTGCAACTAACAAACTGCCACAAAGCGCCATCACGGCGAATAAAAAAATGGGCCGACACTTCTAGGCCCCGGATGGTTTGGAAATAAGGATGGGCATCCCAGTCCAGCGTATTGGTAAATAAGCGCTCCACCGCATCACCGCCGTAATCGCCTGGTGGCAGACTGATGGAATGCAGCAGCACCAGATCCAGCACTGCGTCCACCGGCCTGGTGCCGCAATTGGGCGATGCGCAATGCTGCGCACCTGCGTACCAGCCCTGCGTCCAGGGTGCGCCGGCTAAAGTCTGGTCCGGGGATATCAAGTTCAACGCTTCAGGGGCAGGGCCTGCGCCACGCTTATGCTTCATGCAGGCGCTTGTGTGCCGTACTGCAATACACACCGGCCTCACCTTGTGTGGCCTCTTGGGCAGCCACATGGGTGCCACAATGTCTGCAGGCCAGCATCTCGATGGGTTTTTGCGGCGAACCGGCTTTGGGTTCGCGGTCTTTGGCGGCCCGGTGGGCGCGCCACTGCCAAGCAATCAGCAAGGCGACCAGCAAGAGCAGCAAATACTTCATACCGTCCGACCCAAAATCACTTCCAGCACAAAACGCGAACCCACATAGGCCAAAAACAGAAAGCCAGTTCCTGTGTACAAGAGATAGACCGCGCGCTTACCGCGCCAGCCAAAACGCGAACGCCCTATCAGCAGCACTGCAAAAGTCAACCATGACAATACAGAACATACAGTTTTATGGTCCCAGCGCCAGGCGTGT
>CANJXV010000287.1 GCA_947478935.1 Comamonadaceae bacterium | reverse complement strand
GCCGTGCATAATGGCTCAAGTTTAAAAAATTTGGGGTTTGATTATGCTTGACCGGGATGGGTTTCGGCCCAACGTCGGCATCATCCTGCTCAACCAGAAAAATCAGGTTTTTTGGGGCAAACGCATACGGACCCATTCGTGGCAGTTTCCGCAAGGCGGTATTGACCGGGGTGAAACTCCGGAGCAAGCCATGTACCGCGAATTGCACGAAGAAGTGGGGCTCCAGCCGGAGCATGTTGCAATTGTGGCCCGTACCCGTGACTGGTTGCGCTATGAGGTGCCACAACGCTATATCCGCCGAGACGCGCGCGGCCATTACAAAGGCCAGAAGCAAATCTGGTTTCTACTCCAGCTCACGGGCTTTGACTGGAACCTGAACCTGCGCGCCACCGACCATCCTGAATTTGATGCCTGGCGTTGGAACGAATACTGGGTGCCGCTGGACGATGTGGTGGACTTCAAGCGCGGGGTGTACCAGGACGCGCTCACCGAGTTATCCCGCTACCTGCCGCGCATGGATGGCCGAGGTAGGGGCGGCCCCGGACGCAGCGCTGCGGGACGCCAGCCTGAAGAAGTGAGTTTGCCTGAGCAGGAAAACACGCCGCAACAGGAACCGAGAGCCCAAGATAGCTGAGCACCAGTAAAACCGAGGGTTTGGTAAGCTTGGCCTAACGCATGAGCACCAAATTGTCCCGGTGCAGCATTTCTGGTTCGGCGGCGTAACCCAGCAGGGATTCGATGTCCGCCGACGGCTTGCCGCACAACAAACGCGCTTCGGCGCTGGAATAGTTAGCCAAGCCGCGCGCAATGTCCTGGCCCTCGGGCCCGCGTACGGCAATCACGTCCCCACGCGAAAAATCGCCCTCTACGTGGACCATCCCCACGGGCAACAGGCTTTTGCCCTGGCTGCGTACCATGCGCGCCGCGCCGGCATCGACCACCACCGCACCGCGTAATTGCAAATGGTCTGCCATCCACTGTTTGCGCGCCTGGGTTTTCTGGGTGGGTGCGACTAACACAGTCCCTATGGCCTCACCCTGCGCCAGGCGCACCAGCGCGTCAGGCTCGCGGCCCCAGGCGATGATGGTAGAGGCGCCAGAGCCTGCCGCGCGCTTGGCGGCGAGGATTTTGGTAATCATGCCGCCACGCCCCAGACTGCTGCCGGTGCCGCCTGCCATTGCTTCCAAGGCCAAGTCGCCGGCACGCGCTTCATCAATAAAGCGCGCTTGCGAGTCTTTGCGCGGATCGGCGCTGAACAGGCCTTTTTGATCGGTCAGTATGACCAGCGCATCGGCTTCGATTAAGTTGGCCACCAAAGCGCCCAAAGTGTCGTTGTCACCAAACTTGATTTCGTCGTTCACCACCGTATCGTTTTCATTGATGACCGGCACGACGCCCAGCTTTAGCAGGGTGAGCAAGGTGGAGCGGGCGTTAAGGTAGCGCTCGCGGTCGGCCAGGTCAGCATGGGTGAGTAGCACCTGGGCGCTGCCCAGGGCGTTTTCACGCAGCTTGGTTTCGTACATCTGCGCCAAGCCCATCTGACCTACGGCTGCCGCCGCCTGCAATTCGTTCACCGCCTGCGGCCGCGTACTCCAGCCCAGACGCTTCATGCCTTCGGCAATTGCGCCGCTGGAGACCATCACGACTTCGATACCTTGGGCGCGCAATACCGCCAGTTGGCGGCACCATTGGCCGATGGCCGCTTCGTCCAAGCCGCGGCCTTCGTTGGTCACCAGGCTGGAGCCGACCTTGACTACGATGCGCTTGGCGTCCTGGACAATGCGGGTTTTGCGGGTGCTGGGCATCTGGCGTATCGGACTCGACCTGGCGGTAAATAGGTGGGCTTAGGGCGTTTGGAAAACTTAAGGCGCCGGCTCGGCATCCGCCGGAGCTGCAGCGATGAAACGGGGATCTTCTTCGACGTATGGCTGCTCTGACAACTGTTGCGCGTGTACGTGTTTGTAAATGGCTTTTACCAAGGGCTCGCAGCCTTCACGCGTCAGGGCTGAAATCTCGAACACCGGGCCTTTGAATTTGAAGCGCTTCACAAAATCTTTGACCAAAGCTATGCGACTGTCACCATCGACCATATCCAATTTGTTGAGCACAAGCCAGCGCGGCTTTTTGTAGAGGCCTTCGTCGTATTTCTTGAGTTCGTTGACGATGGCCTTGGCCTGTGCAACGCTATCCACGCCTTCGTCAAAGGGAGCAACATCGACGATGTGCAGCAACAAGCGGGTGCGCTGCAGATGGCGCAAAAACAAATGACCCAGACCCGCGCCTTCGGACGCGCCTTCAATCAGGCCGGGCAGATCCGCCACCACAAAGCTTTGCTCCGGCCCCACACGGACCACACCGAGATTGGGGTGCAAAGTCGTGAAAGGATAATCCGCGATACGCGGACGGGCATTGGAAATCGCGGTAATAAAAGTCGATTTACCGGCATTGGGCATGCCGAGCAGCCCGACATCAGCTAACACTTTGAGTTCGAGTTTGAGGTTGCGTTTTTCGCCGGGCCAACCGGGGGTTTTCTGGCGCGGTGCGCGGTTGATGGCGCTTTTAAAGCGTAAATTACCAAAACCGCCATCGCCACCCTTGGCAATGGTGATCACTTCGCCGGGCACCAGCAACTCAAACAAAACTTCTCCGGTCTCGGCGTCGGTGATGATGGTACCGACCGGCATTCTGAGCGTGATGTCGTCACCGGCGGCGCCGAACATATCAGAGCCCATGCCGTGCTGGCCGCGTTTGGCATCATGGCGGCGAGAGAAACGGAAGTCCACCAAAGTGTTAAGGTTGGAGTCAGCCACCGCAAACACATGGCCGCCCCGTCCGCCGTCGCCGCCGTTGGGACCGCCGAATTCTTTGTATTTTTCATGCCGGAAGGAGACGCAACCGGCCCCGCCGTCGCCTGCGGCGATGTCGATATAGGCTTCGTCAACGAACTTCATGGCATTCCTGCTGGTAAAAATGAAAAACCCCGCGCAATTAGGCGCAGGGTTTTGCGGGGAGTATGCTGCTGATCAAGCCGCAGCTGTGATGCTCACCGTGTGCTTGTTCAATGGGCCTTTGACAGCAAATTGGACATGGCCTTCAACCAACGCAAACAGCGTGTGGTCTTTGCCGATGCCAACGTTGGTGCCAGGGTGGAACTTGGTGCCACGCTGACGGACAATGATCGCGCCAGCGCTGATCAATTGACCGCCAAATGATTTCACACCGAGCATTTTGGGCTTGGAATCGCGCCCGTTTCGCGTAGAGCCGCCGCCTTTTTTCTGTGCCATGACCTGCGTCCTTTAAGAGACAATCGCGCCGATTTGCAGTTCGGTGAACTGCTGACGGTGCCCTTGGCGTTTTTGGTAATGCTTACGACGACGCATTTTGAAAATACGCACTTTGTCGTGCTT
>CANJXV010000286.1 GCA_947478935.1 Comamonadaceae bacterium | reverse complement strand
TTTGGTCTGCGCGACAAGATGGCCAACGGCAAGCGCTTCGAAGTGGTGGTGCCCCTGTTCTCCGAGCTAATGGCCCAAGGCGCCGGCTCGGCCATTAAAGGTATTTTTGGCACCTCCAACTGGGATTGGGATTTGAAGGACGAAGGCTCCAAGAACTTCACCAAGTCCTTTGTCGCTGCGTACAAAGAGCCACCATCACAAGCTGCGCACACCGCGTATGTGCAAACCATGCTGTACGCCAATGCCTGCGAAATGGCTGGCACCTTCAACCCCGAAGAAGTGATCAAAAAGCTCGAAGGCTTTAAGTTCGACGGCATGGGTAATGGCCCGACCGAATACCGCGCTGCAGACCACCAGTGTTTCAAAGACGTACTGGTGGTGCGTGGCAAGGAAAAGCCAGCCGGCAAGTGGGATCTGATGGATGTGCACCAGATCGTTCCGCGCGCTCAGGTGGAATACAAGCCGGAAATTTTCGGCGGCGAGTTGGGACCGTACAAAGTAGCAGTCGTTTAACTCCCAGCTTTCAGGGACTTGACATTCAAGTCCCTGCAATAGCAGTGGTACCCTGCGGGTTCCAAGTAATTGAAAAATTACGGAACCCGATTCTTTTTTTGAGTGCAGCTTGCGCAGTTGCCAATCACAGGCGAACTTATGGACGCTATTTTTCTTCAGTTACTCAACGGCCTGGACAAGGGCAGTGCTTATGCACTGATAGCCTTGGGCCTGACGCTGATTTTTGGCACTTTGGGTGTGGTCAACTTTGCGCATGGTGCTTTGTTCATGCTGGGTGGCTTTTGCGCCGTGGGCGTGCAAAAGCTACTCAACCTGTCAACCCAAGTCAAAGACGAGAGCATTCCCGGCCTAGAGATGATGGTGGACGTGCCTTATCTGCAAGTGTGGTTCGGCGACGCCGGGGCACAACTCATCAGCTTTGCCGTGCCTATTTCCGTCATCGTGGCCATCCCCCTAATGCTGCTGGTCGGCGTGGTAATGGAGCGCGGCCTGATACGTCATTTTTACCATCGCACGCATGCGGACCAAATTTTGGTGACCTTTGGCTTGGCCATCGTGCTGCAAGAACTCATTAAAAGTTTTTTTGGCGCCACCCCTATTCCCGTGCCAGCGCCGCAGATGTTGACCGGTAGCGCCAATATTGGCGAATGGTTGGGCATGGGTGCAGGAGTGAGTTACCCTTGGTGGCGCTTGGTGTATTTCTGCTTTTCTATGGCTGTCATTGCCATGGTGTTTGCATTCTTGCAGTTCACCACTTTTGGCATGGTGGTGCGCGCCGGTATGCGGGACCGCGAAACCGTAGGCCTATTGGGCATCCATATCGAACGGCGCTTTACCATCGTCTTCGGCATTGCCGTGGTGGTGGCAGGTATTGCGGGCGCGATGTATACGCCTATCGTCTCGCCTAACTACCGCATCGGCATGGACTTTTTGGTCTTGTCCTTTGTAGTGGTGGTGGTGGGCGGCATGGGCTCGCTACCGGGTGCGGTGGCATCCGGATTTTTATTGGGCATCTTGCAATCTTTTGCCTCGATGAATGAAGTTAAACAGCTGATTCCCGGCATCGACCAGGTCATTGTGTACTTGGTGGCAGTGGTCATTTTGCTGACCCGTCCGCGTGGCTTAATGGGCCGCAAAGGCGTGATGGAGGACTGATGATGAATACACAGGCTCAACAAGACCGCTGGTTGCTGATCGGCTTTACCCTGGCCCTTCTGGCCGGCCCTATATTGCTTAAACCCTTCGGGGCCGGTTACCCGGATTTGCTACAAAAATTTTGCATCTTCGGAATTTTTGCGGTGGGCTATAACATTTTGTTTGGCCTGACGGGATACCTGTCCTTCGGCCACGCAGCGTTTCTGGGCATTGGCTCTTACACCGCGGTGTGGAGCTTCAAACTGCTGACCATGAACGTGTTGCCCGCCATTATTTTGAGCGTGTTGATGACCGGCCTATTTGGGCTGGTGATCGGCTTCCTCTGCTTGCGCCGCTCGGGCATTTACTTCTCGATTTTGACGCTGGCCTTTGCCCAGATGGCCTACAACCTGGCGTATTCGGTGTTAACGCCTATTACCAACGGCGAGACTGGTTTGCAATTGGTCAAAGGTGACCCGCACGTTCTAGACCGATGGTTTGGCGTGGCGGTTGTGGAAGGTATACCGTCTACCAATTTCTTTGGCATTTCCATGGTGGGTTATAGCGGGTTTTATTTCTGCGCGGTCATGCTGATCATCAGCTTTTATGGCGCAATGCGCCTAACCCGTTCACCCTTTGGCCTGATGCTTAAAGCCATTAAATCCAATCAAAACCGTCTGAAGTACACCGGTGTCAATACCCGCACTTACGCCTTACTCGCCTTTGTTATCAGCGGCTGCTACGCGGGTCTGGCCGGTGCCCTGCTGGCGGTGACTGACCCGCTGGCCGGCGCTGACCGCATGCACTGGTCGGCCTCGGGCGAAGTGGTGCTGATGACGATTTTGGGCGGCGTCGGTACTTTGTTAGGCCCGGTGATCGGCGCAGGCCTCATTAAGTACCTGGAAAATATTTTTTCGTCCTTCAACGAACAGATACTGAATGGTGTTTTCGGTTTCCTGCCGGACGCTCTGCTACACCCAGTAGTCAAATTTGTGGGCTTGTTTGTGGGTGAAGGCTGGGAACTGACACTGGGCGTGCTGTTCTTGGTGTTGATTATTTTTGTGCCGGGTGGCTTGATGCAAGGCCTGCAAAGTTTGCAACGCCGCATCTTCCCCGCGCAGCCCAGCCCCGCTGCTGATGCGACCCGAGGAGCACACTAATGGCTGCACTTGAAGTCTCTGGTTTAAAGAAAAGTTTTGGCGGTCTCAAGGCGCTGAACGATGTCAACCTGTCGGTGCAATTTGGCACCGTACACGCCATCATCGGCCCTAATGGCGCCGGCAAATCTACGCTGCTCAATGCCTTTGTGGGTCGGTTGATTCCGGACGCCGGCAGCGTGGTGTTTGACGGCATCTCGCTGGTCGGATTGCAACCGCATGAGATTAACCAGGCCGGTGTGGTGCGTGTATTCCAAACGCCCGAAATCTTCGGTGAATTGAGCCTCTTGGACAACGTGCTGATCCCGGCTTTTTCGCACCGCGACGGCGAATTTAAGCTCAACGGCTGGTCGCGTGCCGCCGAACAGGCGCATGTCCATGAGGTGGCCAAACACATGCTCGAAGACGTGGGGCTCTATGGCAAGCGCGACATGATCGCCAATAGCCTGTCGCGCGGCGACAAGCGCCGCCTGGAGTTGGCCATGTGCCTGTCCCAGGAACCCAAATTACTACTGCTCGACGAGCCCACCGCCGGTATGTCGCGTGCGGATACCAATAGCACCATCGACTTGCTACAACGCCTGGGCGACGGCAAAGTCACCAAAATCATC
>CANJXV010000285.1 GCA_947478935.1 Comamonadaceae bacterium | reverse complement strand
ATTCATTTCCAGCTTGCTTCGCTGAGCCCGAGTCCACGCAGGCCGAGGCCGGGCTCCTCATGACGCAAGCGAAAAATCGTCGCCCGGCCCCGGCCTGCATGGCCTCTGCGAAGTAGCGGGTATGGGCGCGAAACGTACAGAGGACCGTTATTGCGGTCCTTACTAGAAAGTTCCAACAGGTAACCGTTTCTTAACCTGCAATGGCAATTTGAATCACTCTGCGCACCAACACGCCGTTCGCAGCGTGGTGGTAGCGGCAGGCGGGGTGACGATTTTTCGCTCGCGTATGAGGAACCCCGCCTGCCGCTGCCACCACGCGGGTTCAGCAAAAGAGCAAACCCTTGCACACCGAGCATCTGCAATTGACCACCGCCACGCGGGTCCAGCCCGTAAGCCAAGCCTTTCGCACCGAGCACTTGCAAGTCACTGACACCACGCGGGTTCAGCAAAAAAGCGGTAATTAATTAAACCGCACATACTCAAAATCCACCGGCTGACGATTGATACCAATAGCAGGCGGCGCAATCCAGTTGGCGAATTTGCCGGGCTCCACCACACGCCCCATCAAGCTTTGCACAAAGGCGCGGTCTTCTGCCGTGGGCAACCATTCGCCGACCTTGGCACTCCATTCCTGCTCAGACAGTACACGGCCATCAGGCGACACCTTGGCGCCTGACAAAGCGCCGATGTTGCGGTGAAACGCTTTGTGCGGCACGCTTAGTCGGTGCGGCAAACCGGCTTTGTCTATGACGCGATTCCAGCGCTCGACACCGCCCACCGAGTCTTTGATGAAGTCGTCGCGCAGCACTTCGTTGAGCGCGTTCAACATGGGCACTTCTTTTTCCTGCAACTGACCGTTGACCACGTTGAGCACTTGGTAAGTCTGGCCACGCAACACATGGTCGTCGTCGCGCTTGGTTTCTTCATAACGACCTTTGATGCCGGTGGAATAAAACGTGGCCGCATTGCTGGACTCGTCGGCACCAAACAAATCGATGGTCACGCTGAAGTGGAAATTCAAATAGCGCTGCAAAGTAGGTAAGTCGATAACGCCAGAGGCGCGCAGTTTTCCTACGTCGTCGGTCTTCATTTCGTTCATCGCTGCGCATGTGCGCTGAATGATGCGGCTGATGCCGGACTCGCCAACAAACATGTGATGCGCCTCTTCTGTCAGCATGAACTTGGTGGTGCGCGCCAGGGGATCGAAACTACTTTCAGCCAGCGCGCACAACTGGAACTTGCCGTCGCGGTCGGTGAAATACGTAAACATGAAAAAGCTCAGCCAATCCGGCGTCTCTTCGTTGAAGGCTTGCAAAATACGCGGGTTGTCTTCCTGACCGCTGCGACGCTCCAACAGCGCCTCCGCTTCTTCGCGGCCATCGCGGCCGAAATGTTTGTGCAGCAAATACACCATGGCCCACAAGTGGCGGCCCTCTTCCACGTTGATCTGAAACAGATTGCGCAAGTCGTACATGCTGGGCGCGGTCTTACCTAGGTGGCGTTGCTGCTCGACGGACGCAGGCTCGGTATCGCCTTGCGTGACGATGATGCGGCGCAAGTTGGCGCGGTGTTCGCCGGGCACGTCGTGCCAGGCTTTCTCGCCTTTGTGGTCACCGAAATGGATGTTGCGGTCAGCCTCGCCGTGGTTTAGAAAAATGCCCCAGCGGTAGTCGCGCATCTTGACGTGGCCAAACTGCGCCCAGCCTTGCGGGTCCACGCTGACTGCGGTGCGCAAATACACCTCGTTATCGCTCGTGCCTTCGGGGCCCATGTCGTCCCACCAATTGATGAAGTTGGGCTGCCATTGTTCAAGCGCACGCTGCAACGTGCGGTCGCCCCCTAGGTCCACGTTGTTAGGGATTTTTTCGCTGTAGTTGATGGCTGACATAAAAGACTCCGTTTTATTAAATGCGTCGTGAGGTAGTTTGGATGAACAATTGTCTGCGTCGGTGCTTACACGCGGTTCCAGTCAAAGGCAGCGCGTTCGCCTTTGCCATAAACCTTGAGCGCGCCTTTGTCGCCCACTGCATTGGGGCGCTGAAAAATCCAGTTTTGCCAGGCGCTTAAGCGGCCAAAGATGCGGGTGTGCATGGTCTCTTTGCCGTTGAAACGCAAATTGGCTTCTAGGCCGGTCATGGCGTCGGGCGACATCGACACACGCTCTTCGATAGCGATGCGCACTTCGTCGGCCCAGTCGATGTCATCGGGCGCGGCGGTTACCAAGCCCAGCGCGAAAGCGGCGTCTGCATCCAGCGCCTGACCTGTGGCTGCGCGCACGGCTTCCAGAGGGCTGATTTCTTCGTAAAACCGACGCTGCAAGCGGCATTGGCCGGTGGCCATGAGGTACACGCCAAAGTTGCGCTCGCCCACGGTGATGTGTGGCGTGCGCGCCGCATCGTCGGGCAACATTAGCTGGTAGCTGCGGTCGCAGGCCAAGGCCAGTTCGAGGTAGCTGCCGGCAAAGCAGGAGCCTGGCTCGATCAAAGCAAACAGGCTGCGCGAGGACAGGTCTAGGCGGCTAAAGGTGCGGCGCAGCAGGCCGGTGGTTTCGCGCACCAGCCAGTGGCCGGCATGGGCTTGCAGTACCTGGTCCATGGCCAGCACGGTGGCGCTATCGCCTTGGGTTTTGATTAACCAAATGCCGATGTCCAACTCATTGGTGCGCATATGCAATATCGCGTCTTCCAATTCGCGCGCCATGCGCAAGGGGAACCATTGCGCGCCCAGCGCTTCAATCTCGGCGATGGTCGATGGCTGCGCGCCCTGAGGGGCTCGGATAGTCCAGACTGCGCTGCGCTTGGTGCGGTCGATCTCCACTTTGAGTGTGCTGTAGTGAAGCGCGTCGGCGCCGCGCGTGCATTGCAATGGGGTGAGTTGCACGCCTTGCGCATCGGTGGGTCGGTCGCTTTGATCAGCCAATGCAAGTGCGCGGTTGCGCACGCGGGCGGCGAACTCGGCCGGCTTAGCTAGGCTATCGACAAGGCGCCAGTCTTTGGCTTTTTGGCCGCGCACGCCTTCGGCGCTGGTACAAAACACATCGGCCAGGTCGTGGCGCACGCGACGCTTGTCGGTCACGCGGGTCAGGCCGCCGGTGCCGGGCAATACGCCAAGCAAAGGCACTTCGGGCAAGCTGACAGCTGACGACCGGTCATCGACCAGCAGGATTTCGTCGCAGGCCAGCGCCAGCTCGTAGCCGCCACCGGCGCAGGCGCCATTGACCGCCGCCAAAAACTTCAGACCGCTGTGCGCCGAGGAGTCTTCCAGACCGTTGCGCGTTTCGTTGGTGAATTTGCAGAAGTTCACTTTCCAGGCATGGCTGCTCAGGCCCAGCATGAAGATGTTGGCGCCCGAGCAAAACACCTTGTCCTTGGCGCTTGTGATGACCACGCTGCGCACCTCGGGGTGTTCAAAGCGGAT
>CANJXV010000284.1 GCA_947478935.1 Comamonadaceae bacterium | reverse complement strand
GCGCGAGTTGGCAGCATCACCGACAACAAAAAGGGCGGTTGGTACGGTTACCGAAGTTCAAAGGCTGCATTCAATATGATGCTGCAAACTGCGGCCATCGAACTGCAGCGCAAAAACGCTGATCTGCGCGTCGTAGCGCTGCAACCTGGAACGGTAAAGTCCAGACTGTCCCAAGCATTTACGAGTTCATCTATAAACGTACTTGAACCTCAGGAATCTGTTACTGGAATGATTCATGCGCTGAAAGCGCTGAAACCCAAGTCAGGCGCCTATTTCCTGGACTACCAAGGCCTCGAAATCCCTTGGTAAAGATTTCAGGCTAGCCGTACGCGCTTGCGTAAAAGCCGTGTTATTACCCTCTATACATTGTGCAATCGAATGAAATCTGGCTTTAAGGGCAACAAAAAGTCACTACCGAGCAAGCTCTGTGCCGTGTGCGGCCGCAGCATGACCTGGCGCAAAGCCTGGGCTAAGAACTGGGATTCGGTACGGTATTGCTCAGATGCCTGTCGGGACGGGAAGAAACCCCTTGTTAGCAAGGCTGCACAACATGGCTGAGCCGATTAAGCTCTCCTCGGTACTGCCTGCCAAGGTTCGGCATTTGGTCATTGTCTTGGGCGATCAGCTTGACCTTCAGTCTTCCGCTTTAGAAGGCTTTGATGCGGCACAAGACGTAGTTTGGATGGCCGAGGTGGCCGAAGAGTCCACCCATGTCTGGTCGGCCAAGCAGCGTATCGCGGTGTTTTTAAGTGCCATGCGCCACTTTGCGCAAAGCTTGCGAGCGCTAGGCATGCCCTTGGACTACACGCGCTTGGACGCGTCGGGTAACGCGGGCACATTGGCGTTGGAACTGAGCAAGGCAATTGTCCTGCTTGGACCCGTCTCGCTGGTGGTGAGCGCTCCGGGGGATTGGCGGGTGCTGCAAAGCCTGCGCGCTGTGGCAAATGAGCATGCACTAACGCTGGACTTGCGTGATGACACCCATTTCTTTAGCACGGTGCGCGAATTTGCTGGCTACGCCCAAGGCAAAAAACAACTGCGGCTTGAATACTGGTACCGCGAACTGCGGCGCAAGCACGACATTTTGATGGAGGGAAAAACGCCGGTCGGTGGGCAATGGAATTTTGATGCAGACAACCGCGAAGCCTTTGGAAAAACGGGGCCACAAAATGTCCCCCCGCCAAGTCGCTTCGCGCCGGACAGCATCACCCAAGAGGTTCTTGCGCTCGTTGAGACACGCTTTGCCGGTCACCCAGGCAACTTGCAAAGCTTCGCTTGGCCAGTGACGCGCCCACAGGCTTTGGCGGCCTTACAGACATTTATCGAGCAACGCCTTCCGCTTTTTGGCAAGTATGAAGATGCCATGTGGGCGGGCGAGGTCTGGCTTTACCATTCGCATCTGAGTTGCACTCTCAACCTGAAGTTGTTAAACCCCCGCGAAGTCGTGCAGGCTGCCGTTGATGCGTATAGCCAGGGTCGCGCGCCACTGGCGGCGGTAGAAGGATTTGTACGGCAGATTTTGGGGTGGCGCGAATATGTGCGCGGTATCTATTGGCTGCACATGCCAAACTATCTGGAACGCAATGCGCTGAACGCACAAGCTGCCCTCCCGCCTTGGTACTGGACCGGACAAACCGAAATGGCATGCCTTAAAGACGCGATCACGCAAACGCTAGAGCATGGTTACGCCCACCACATTCAACGTCTGATGGTGACCGGCTTATACGCCCTGTTACTCGGCGTCAAACCGCAGGCACTACACACTTGGTACCTGAGCGTTTATGTGGATGCGGTAGAGTGGGTAGAACTGCCCAATACCCTGGGCATGGGTCAGTTTGCAGACGGTGGCCTCATGGCCAGCAAGCCCTATGTCGCAAGTGGCAAATACATCCAACGTATGAGCAACCACTGCACAGAATGCAAGTACGATCCTACCCAATCAACAGGCCCGCGTGCCTGTCCATTCACTACCTTGTATTGGGATTTTTTAATGCGCCATGAAGACGATCTCAAGCAAAACCCCCGCATGGCCATGCAACTGAAGAACCTGGGACGACTTGATGCCGCCGCCCGGGAAAGCATTGCAACCCATGCCACTGCCCACCGCAAGGCCCAGGTTTAGGCCGTAGGCCAAATAGTATGAAAATACCTGTAATTCGCAAAAGGTACGATATGCACAACTTTCTAATTCGCTCAATCAATCTGAAACTCGGGCTTCGGCGCCATGCGGCGACGTTCCTATCAGTCATCTTTACATCTCAAACTGCCATGGCAATTGAAGAACCCAGTTTTAAAGTCATAGTCAAGTCCGGTACTTTTGAGCTACGGCAGTACGCGCCCATGCTGGTCGCAGAGACGTTGGTTGATGGGGATATGGATGATGCCAGCAGCACAGGTTTTAGGAAAATTGCCGACTACATATTCGGCAACAACCAAGTACAGACGGGCACAAGCTCCACCAAGATTGCCATGACCGCGCCCGTCACTATGGAGCCGCAATCCCAAAAAATTGCCATGACGGCGCCGGTTGCGGTGATTCCAGCCGAGAAGATGGGGGCTTCCCAGCAATGGCGGGTTCACTTCGTCATGCCTTCGCAGTACACCATGAACACTATTCCCAAACCTAAAAACCCGGATGTGAAGCTGCGGGAGATTCCGGGCAAGCTGTTTGCCGTCAACTCCTTTACCGGCTTTAACACCCAATCACGCGTGCAATCCAAAGCCGATGAGCTCAGTGCGTGGATTGGGCAAAGGAATTTGAAAGCACTAGGCCCGGCCCAATTGGCGCGCTACGATCCGCCATGGACGCTGCCCATGTTCAGGCGCAATGAAATGATGATTGAAGTGGATGACACGAAAGAGCAGACAAAGTGAAATCGCCCTCGCCTGCTTGATTTTTAAATCCCCGCCGAGCGAAAACCGCGTCAACAAACTAACTTGTTGCCTATTGCAACAATATTGCCGGTTACGCCATTTATTACACTCCGGGCATTTACTCACGTAAGTCTTTGATATATATAGAAATATCAACAGCCTAGGTTTTTTTCGGTCGACCCCTGACTGAAGCCGCGCTTACCCCTCCATCGCGACGGCACCCCGAGCGCCGTCGCTCAAGGCCCTTTCTGAGAACTTTTCACAATATCGGTAGTAGCCCGGTTGACAGCAGATAAAACGGCTGACAGAATGCTCTATCGATTGAGCAATACCGCTCAATCGATAGAGCAAAGAAAAAAGTGCGTAATTGCGTAGGGCCGAAGCTCATTTCGAAGATCTTGGGTTGATCACGACATTGACACCATGGGAACGAAAGTGAAAGCGCCGGTCGGCGTATGGGTACTTTCAACTGTTAACCACGAAGGAGATTTCAGATGTCAAGCAAAACCATCAAACTGGCCGTAGCCTCTGCGGCGGTGACCACCCTGTTCAGCG
>CANJXV010000283.1 GCA_947478935.1 Comamonadaceae bacterium | reverse complement strand
AGACCTGCTGAGGCAATGGCTTGCAAGCCTTCGGCGTCAAACGGGTTGAGCATGCCAACCAATGCGCTGCCGGATTTCATGTGGGGCAACTCAGCGGCCGACGGTGCGCGCACCTTGAGCACGAGTTCGGCGCCTAACGCGCCGGCAGCGTCGGTGATTTGCGCACCCACGGCCTCATAGGCCGCATCGGTAACGCTAGCCGCAACACCGGCACTGGATTGCACCGCGACCGTATGGCCTTGGGCGATGATTTTTTTGACTGTTTCCGGGGTCGCCGCAACCCGGGTCTCGCCGGCAACGGTTTCGGCGGGGACGCCTATGTGCATGAAAACACTCCTGTGAATGGCAAATGACGGTTGGTTGTGTAAGCTTAACTGATTAAAAGACGCCGCAATAGCATCCCACTAAAAGCACTATTTCCATTGAAGATAGCGTGATTGAGCACAAGACTAGGGCTTGCTCAGCGGCGGTAGCTCTAGTACCTGGCGAGCTGGGCCCTTCATGGCCTCGCCCACCTGGGCGCTGCGTGTGCTTACAGATTGCAAAACCAGACCTTCGCCCAGCTTGCTTCCTACTTTGTACGTTTTGGGTGGCGCATCGCCTACCACCAACAGCGCATGGCCCTTGCCGCCTAAACCTGCCACCACGCCCAACAGTTGAATCGCCATGGCAGTGGCCGCAGGTGCGGTGTTGGCGGGCGCGGCGCCTGCGCCAAGGGACTGTGCAAGGACCGATGCATCCAATTGGGGAGCGAGTGCGACGGTTACCGATGGCTGCCAAGGCGCTGCATTACTCAAGGTCAACGCCCACCAGACGGCGCTGCCGCTGGCTAGTGCGGCCACGAGGAATGTGACCGCTCGGATCCACCAAAGTTGATGCACACTTGTTTGCATGCGCGGATTATCCGGGAATTCGGTAGGCATTTTTCCATGGCAAAAGTACAGACTCGCCGTAGTATCGCGACTGAAGCTCTACATCGGGATGTGTACTTTTTGTAATTGACCCCTAAATTTTCTAGCTACACTGACTTCAGCCCATCATTTGCATCTCATTTATTCGGTTATGAGTAACACATCCCCCTGGCTTGAGCGAACACTTCGCGCGCCGCCGTCCTTGCTCCAACGCGGCTTCACCCTGATCGAGCTCATGGTGGTACTGCTCATCATCGGCGTGCTCGCTGCTTTGATCGTGCCCAATGTGCTCGACCGGGCTGACGACGCTAAGGTGACAGCGGCCAAGGCGGATATCAGCAACCTGATGCAAGCGCTCAAGATGTACCGCCTAGACAATGGTCGCTACCCCAGCGCGGAGCAGGGCCTGGCCGCGCTGGTCACCAAGCCCACGGTCGAGCCCATGGCGCCCAATTGGAAGAAAAACCTAGACCAGCTGCCCAATGACCCCTGGGGCAAACCCTACCTCTATCTCAATCCCGGCATCAAGGCGGAAATCGATGTCATGTCCTTTGGCGCAGACGGTCAGTCCGGCGGCGAGGGCAAGAATGCGGACATCGGCAGCTGGCAGCCCTGAGCGGCGCATCGGCCGCCGCAGGGCTCGCGATACAGTGCAGCGCGGCTTCACCCTGATCGAACTGATGGTGGTGGTGCTTATAGTGGCAGTGGCCTCGGGCATGGTGGTCTTTAGTTTGCGCGACACCCAGGGCCTGGCCCTGGAGCGCGAAGGCCAGCGACTAGCCGCATTGCTGGAATACGCGCGCGCCCAGTCTCGCTTGCAAGGCACCCCGGTGCGCTGGCGCGCCACGCGCAATGGTTTTGCCCTGGAGGGCCTCAACAAACCCGCGCCCGAGCAGCCCTGGCTAAGCGAAGATACCCGAGTACTGGACGTTTTCCCGCGCAATGCTGCCACCGACACCGCCAGCCTGGCCACGCTAGCCCTGGGCCCGGAACCCTTGCTTGCACCGCAATCGGTGCTACTGGGCTCGGGACAGACGCCTGGTAACACGATACGCGTCGCGACCGACGGCTTGCGGCCCTTTTCCATCGTGCCCGCAGATTCCGCAGTGCCAGCTTCCGCAGGTCGCGCGCCATGATCCATTTACACAAGGTGGCTTATCGCCCGAATAATTCGCTCGCCCGCGGCTTCACCTTGATTGAAGTGCTGGTGGCGCTGACCATCGTGGCCGTGTCGCTCATCGCCGGTATGAAAGCCAGCGGCGCCTTAACGCTGCATGCGCAGCGCCAGACGGATGGGTTGTTGGGCCAGATGTGTGTAGAAAACGCCTTGCACCAAATACGCTTGTCCCGCCAGATGCCCGGCCTAGGCCAAAGCAGCCGAGAGTGCCAACAAGGCACGCAGACCTATACCCTGGCGCTGGGCGTGCAGCCCACGCCCAACCCTAATTTCGTGCGCGTCGATGCCCTGGTGCGCAACACTACCGAGCCGGTGCTGCGCTTGACCACCATCATGGGTCGTAACTGATATGCAGCGCGTGCTTTTTTCCATGCCTGGGGCCGCGCTAAATGCGCGCTGCCAACGAGGCTTTACGCTGATTGAATTGTTGGTGGCACTGGTGCTGATGGCGGTGATGGCCGCTTTAAGCTGGCGCGGCTTTGACGCCATGCAGCGCAACCAAACGAACCTTGCGCGCCATTCCCAAGAGGTGCTCAGCCTGCAAAACGGCCTGGCGCAATGGACGGCAGATCTGGAGGCCATAGAAACCCAGCCCGGCCAAAGCAGCATGGACTGGGATGGCCGCGCGCTGCGCCTGCTGCGCCGGGGCAGCCAAAGCGCTGGCGAAGGCTTGTACGTCGTGGCCTGGGCGCAAGGCCAGCGTGCCCAGGGCAGCGTGTGGTTGCGCTGGTCTTCGCCGCCACTGACCAACCGCGCCCAGATGCTGGCGGCCTGGAGCCAGGCTGCTTTGTGGGCGCAAAACCCAGGCGAGGCCGAGCGCCTGCGCGAAGTCATCATTGCGCCCATGACCAGCTGGCAAATTGTGTATTTCCGTGGCGGCGCATGGACCAATCCGCTGTCCAGCGCCGACCAGGTGAGCGCTACGCCTGTCACACCCGCCGCACTGGGCAAAGTTACCAGTGATGCGGGCATGGATGCACCTAAACAAGAAGGCGCTGCCGGTGGAGGCAACGGCTTGATAGGTACTTTGATCGGTGGAGTTCCGGGCGCTATTGCGCCACCAGCCCAAGCGCAAACCAAAACCAAAACCGAAGCCCTTCCCGACGGCGTACGTTTGGTGCTGACACTGCCCGATGGTGGCGCCGTCAGCGGCACCCTCACGCGCGACTGGTCGCGCGCCGGATTGGGGGGTTCGTGATGCAGCGCAGCCCAGCCCGAGGCCGCCAAAGTGGCGCTGCGATTTTGATGGCCATGCTTACCGTAGTGCTGGTGGCGACCCTGGCCTCGGCCGCGCTGTGGCAGCAGTGGCGCGCCATCGAAATCGAGAGCGCTGAGCGCAGCCGCGCCCAGTCTGGCTGGATTTT
>CANJXV010000282.1 GCA_947478935.1 Comamonadaceae bacterium | reverse complement strand
TAGCCCAAGACACAGGACTAGACTTCCCGCATGAGTCAACACTTGCTAATTATTGAAGACGACAGCCGCCTGGCCGGCATGGTGGCCGAATACCTGGAGCAAAACGCTTTCAAAGTCGGGCATGCCCCGACCGGGCAAATAGGCCTGGATATGTTGAGTAACAAACTATCAGCAAGCCCGGCCTACGACCTGGTCATTTTGGACTTGATGCTGCCGGATATGGATGGCTTGGAAGTGTGCAGGCGCATACGTGCGTTGGACGCTCCCCAGGCCAGCACACCGGTGCTGATGTTGACGGCCAAGGGTGACCCCATGGACCGCGTGATCGGTTTGGAAATCGGCGCCGACGACTACTTGCCCAAGCCCTTTGAGCCGCGCGAATTGCTGGCCCGCATACGCGCCATATTGCGCCGGGGCAGCGCCGATGCGGCCAAACCGGGCGCCCAGAAAAACCTGAGTTTTGGTTCCCTGGAAATCGATCGCAACGCCCGCACCGTGTCGGTGGCCGGGCGTTTGTGTGAATTGACTTCCTACCAATTTGATTTGCTGGTGGCTATGGCCGAGCGCGCCGGGCGCGTGTTGACGCGCGACCAAATCATGGAGGCAGTGCGCGGGCGTGAGTTGGAGGCGTTTGACCGCTCGATTGATGTGCACATGGGCCGCATCCGCGCCGCCATAGAGGCCGATGTCAAAACGCCCCGGCGCATCCTGACGGTGCGCGGTGTGGGCTACGTCTTTGCCCGCCAGCAAGACTGAGCGCTCAACGGGCGCCATGTTTTTCCAGAAACTCTACGTTCGCATCTGGGCCGCCGTGGTGCTGGCGGTAGCCGTCCTTACCTTTTTGGTGGGTATGGCCTGGCGCATGAACGCCGAGCCGCCGTTGCGCGAAGTGGTGGTGCGCAACCCCCAAGGCGATGTGATTGGGCATGGCAGCGCGCGGCGCATGCACCCGCCGCCCGGGCCGGGCGAGGCCTATAAGCATCCACCAAGACGCTTTGACGAGCGCAATGCCGGCGAAGCGGACGAGGGCCATGAACGGCCCGGTCACCCGCCGCCTGGCCCACCGGTCCATTTGCATGAGGAGCCAGATGACGAAGGCCGCGGCAGCTTTGGCCACGGCCCCGAATTCATTGTGCAATTGCAGGACGGTCAAACCGTGCATTTGCATTTGCCGCGCCCGCCGCGCAATAGCTGGTTTGCGCCCTTGGGTTTTTTTGGCACCTTGGCGCTGGTTGCGCTCGCTGTGGCTCTAGCTACCTATCCCATCGTGAGGAGGCTGACGCGGCGCCTAGAAGATTTGCAAGCAGGCGTAGAGCGCTGGGGCCAGGGTGATTTGGGTGTGCGCGTGGCGGCGCAAGGCGAGGACGAAGTGGGCTTCTTGGCGCAGCGCTTTAACCATGCGGCGGCGCGCATAGAGGCTTTGGTGCAGTCGCGCGATGCGCTCTTGGCATCGCAAAAATCTTTGCTCGCCAATGCCTCGCATGAACTGCGCTCGCCCTTGGCGCGTATCCGCATGGGCCTGGAGCTGATGGGCGATGGCTCGGGCGACTCCGTCGCGCAGCGCAGACCGGCCATCGAGCGCAATTTGCAAGAGCTCGATATGTTGATCGACGAAATCCTACTAGCCAGTCGGCTGGACTCCAAAGAGGCTGATGTTGGCACTTTCGAGCCGGTCGATCTGGTGGGTCTGGCGGCCGAAGAGTGCGCGCGGGTGCAGGCGCTTTTGCAAGATCCGCCCGCGCACTTGTCGGTGCCTGGTGTGAGCAAACTCTTGCGGCGCGCTTTGCGCAACCTGCTGGAAAACGCCAATCGCCATGGCGGCGGTGAGGTGCAGCTGCAATTGCGCCAGGACGCGGGCTTTGCGGTACTCGATGTGCTGGACACAGGCCCTGGCGTACCGCTGGACTTGCGCGAACGCATATTCGAGCCTTTTTACCGCCTGCCCGGCGCCTCAGAAAAAGACGGCGGCGTGGGGCTGGGTTTGGCCTTGGTCAAATCCATTGCCCAGCGCCATGGCGGCTCGGTGCAATGCAGCAACCGCCCTGAAGGCGGGGCCTGCTTTAGCTTGCGCCTGCCTCAGTAAACCGCTTTGTGTGGGCCAAAACAGGGTGTCGCCTTTTGCGTGGGCCCTTTCAGGTTAAAAACCTACCGGGAACCCCGTAAACCGTGGTCTTTTTGCGCAAAAGCTAAAGAAAAACCTGATTTTTCACCCGCATGGGGGATACCGGTATCACTCAGATGCGCTCAAAATTCACCCCATCGCTGTCACGACATCAAGAGGGCTTAAGCCCCGAAAAAGCTAAGAATTTAACGGTTCCAACGAAGTCTCTCCGGAGACATTTACAAGTCACCCCTCGGGGTGACTTTTTTTTGCCTGGGCGCGCCCAGCACGCCCAATGGCCTCATCCTTGCAAAGTCTAAACGTCTAAACGCGCCAACACCATCTCGGCGCTTACGTCACGCAGGCAGCGTGTATGACCTAGCGGGCATTGGCGCGCAAAGCACGGCGCGCAATCGAGAGGCGGCCGGTAGCTGGCCTCATTTTTCAGCCAGAGCACTTGCGCCAAAGAGCTAAGCGGCGGCGTGTGCAAGGGGCTGGAGGAGCCAAAGATGGCCACTTGCGCAACGCCCAAAGCAGCGGCCACATGCATTAAGCCCGAATCATTGCTCACCATGGCCCTCGCCTTGGCGACTAGGGCAATAGCGTCTTGCAGGGACGTGCGCCCGGCCAAATCATGGCAAGTGCCCGGATGGGCGGCGTTGACCCATGATGCGATTTGCGCGCACACTTCGGCATCCTTGCCCGAGCCCAGCAGAAGCACCGGCATCTGGTAATGCGCGACTAATTGCTGTGCCAGCGTGGCAAAGTGCGCCGCTGGCCAGCGTTTGGCAGAGCCGTATTCCGCACCGGGTACTAACACCCAGTAGCGCTGGGCTTTCACGCCTTGTGCGCGCATAGCGTCATCGCAGGCTTGCTCGGCTACTTGCATGCGCGGCTGCACGTCAGCAGGCACGCCACCACCCGCCAGAGCGCCATACCAAGCCACCATGGGCGGGCGCGCATGTTTGCCCGGGTTGGGTAGCCGCTGTGTTAGCAGGCCGTAGCGCGCTTCGCCGTGGTAGCCCACGCGTTCGGGGATGCCGGCCCAAAAAGGCAGCAAAGCACTTTTCAGGGAGTTGGGGCAGACGATGGCACGCTGGAAGCGTCCGCGCAGTTGGCCCGCCATGGCGCGCCTGGCTGACCATTGCAAGCCGCCGTGCGCGAATGGAAATTCAATCACCTCGGCCACCGCCGCCATGGCGCGATAGACCGGCGCCACCCAAGGCAGGGCGCCGACGGTGATGCGTTCACCGCGCGCCTGCAACACGCGCAACAGGGGTTCGGTCATGACCGCGTCCCCAATCCATTGGGGCGCGATGACCAGGGTGTCAGTGGTGGGCGTCGAAATGTTCGCCGTCCTTGAGCTTATAGACGGTGCCGCAATACGGGCATTTG
>CANJXV010000281.1 GCA_947478935.1 Comamonadaceae bacterium | reverse complement strand
TGCATAAGTGCAAATCCGTCATTGCGAGCGCAGCGAAGCAATCCATTTTGGCTTGCCAACCAAGCATTTATGGATCGCCGCGTCGCTGCGCTCCTCGCGATGACAAACTTGTGCAGACCTTGCTTAGGCTTGTGCAGGCTCTGGCGGCGCTTGCGCTGGTGTCGCCTCGGGCAAGTCGTCCGGCAAAAACCCGCCAGACTGGCGTTCCCACAGCTTCGCGTAGTGGCCACCGTGCGCCAGCAGTTCGGCATGGGTTCCGCTTTCTACGATGCGTCCTTCGTCCAGCACCACCAGCCGGTCCAGACGCGCAATCGTGGATAAGCGGTGGGCGATGGCAATCACGGTTTTGCCGTCCATCATGCCGATCAATTGTTCCTGAATCGCCATTTCCACTTCGCTGTCCAGCGCGGAGGTGGCCTCATCCAGAATCAAAATGGGTGCATCTTTCAAAATCACGCGCGCAATCGCAATACGCTGGCGCTGGCCCCCGGAGAGTTTGACGCCCCGCTCGCCAACACGCGCCTCCAGGCCGTTGCGCCCTTTCATGTCGTGCAGGCCTTGAATGAAATCCCAGGCCTGGGCTTTACGCGCCGCTTCCTCTACCTGGCTATCGGTCGCTTGCGGTTTGCCGTAGCGGATATTGGCCGCAATCGAGCGGTGTAAGAGCGAAGTATCCTGCGTCACCATGCCAATGTTTTCGCGCACGCTGTCTTGGGTGACGAGTGCAATGTCTTGCCCGTCAATGACGACGCGGCCTTGTTGCGGGTCGAAAAAGCGCAGCAATAAATGCACTAGCGTGGATTTGCCTGCCCCTGAGCGTCCGATCAAACCTATGCGCTCGCCAGGTCTGATATGCAGGTCAATGTGCTTTAGCACCTGGGCGCCGCCTTCATAGGCAAAGCTCAAGTTTTCTAAACGAATTTCTCCATTGCGAACTTCGAGGGCTTGGGCATCGGGTCTGTCGGTCATGCGCAGGGGTTGGGCAATGGTTTGCATACCCTCTTGCACCACACCCAAGTTTTCAAAAATTCCGGCCACCTCCCATGACACCCAACCGGCAGCGGTAGTGATCTGCCAGGCCAGCGGTAGCGCGGTCGCAAACAACGCCACTTCCAGCGCGTGCGCCTGCCACAAATAAAGCCCTACCGCAGCGGTGGCGGCAAGCAATAAGGCGTTCATCATCCACAAGGTGAAGATAAAGAAAGTCACCAAGCGCATGTGTTTAGACACCGCCTGCATATGGGTTTGGATGACGTCTTGCACATGCCGATCTTCGTCACTGGGCCGGGCAAACAATTTGACCGTGAGGATATTGGTATAGGTGTCCACCACCCGCGCCACCACCCGCGAACGTTGCTCCGAACTGAGCTTGGACAAGTCCCGCATGCGCGGTACAAAGTAGTACAAAAATCCAATGTAAGCAGCAAACCAGCAAATCGTCGGAATCGCCAGGCGCCAGTCGGACAGACACATCAGCACCACGGTCGTAAGGCCATAAATAAGGATGTACCAAACGGCGCGCACCCCCGATACCGCGCTCTCGCGCAGCGAATTGCCGGTTTGCATCACGCGGTTGGCAATGCGGCCGGCAAAGTCGTCCTGGAAAAAAGGCCAACTCTGCCGCACGACATGCCAGTGGTTCTGCCAGCGAACCAAACTGGTAAATGCCCCCATGACGGCATTGAAGCGAAGCAGGCTGTCAAACAGCAAGGCCGCCGGACGCAAGACCAACAGGAAAAGCAACATGAGTCCCAGCATGGGCCCCGCCTCGCGTAAGGCGGCTTGTCGGTCCGTTGCCATCATCAGTCCTACCAATTTGCCAATCAAAAGCGGCATGACGGTATCGCTAAGTGCCACCAATAGGCAGCTGAGCAGCATCGCAAGAAATAAGGATCGGGATTGGCGCAAAAAGTGCCAGTAAAAGGCGATCAGCCCATCGGGTGGCGTTTGCGGTGGAGGGCGGGATGTAGCGGCAACCCGCGATTCAAAGTAGTCGAAAAGTCCACGAAGCATTGCCTGACTTTAGCGTAAGCCTACAGGGCATGGGTCTGAATGTCGCGCCGTTAGGGGCTTTTGGCTAGAACCTGCCAACATCTGAATGAAAGAAATCTTTGAAGTCCTCACCTCAATTTCGTGTACCCGTTCGAACAACAAGTGCATAGGGCGTGTAATCAGCGCGCTACCCCGTCGTTCAACGGGCAACTTGACACGCTTTGCCGATCCCAGCCTTCATATTAAGCAGTAAATTCAAAATAGCGCTGAAAGCTAAAGGCAATCGTTGCCATCAACACCGTGGTGCCAAACATCAGCGAAGCCCCCAAGCCCAGCACCGTGAGGCCGTGGGTCTGCCCTGCGGCGTCTTGCGGGTCAGCCAGGTGGTTAAAGCGCGCATTCCAGCTAGCCGCATCCATCAGCCCATACCGGATGGCCACAAGCGCAGAAGCGGCAAACGCGAATCCGCCAAAGGGAATCAGGATCCAGCTCCACAAGTCATCCAAGCCCAATGTGCGGGCACGCACAACGCCATACCAACCCGCCAGGGAGGGCAACAGGCTCAGCCAGGCCCAGCGGTCATAGTGTCCTGCCAGGTAAAGGCGTTGCAACCCTATTGAGCCCAGCAGTAAAGTTAACCAGACAGCGAAGGTTTTGTTTTTCATAGAACGTATTGTCGTCGCTGAACCTAAGACCGGTAGAGCGCCTATTCGTCCCTGCGAAGCACCACACGGGCCGGATAAACGCCCAGTTGCTTTAGGTGTGTCTCCTATTCAAGCCATACATACCCGCCGGTCGGCGTTCAGCGCTTCGCTACATTTGGCGGCTGCTGGTCACCAGCGCCCAGGGCGCATTGCATCATCACCACGTCCAGCCATCGCTCGAACTTCCAGCCGCAGGCGCCCAGCACACCAGCATGGGAAAAGCCGCATGCGCTGTGCACGTTGATAGAGGCCAAGTTGGCAGAGTCACCGATCACCGCGATCAGCTTGCGAACCCCGGCGCGTTCGGCGCTGGACATCAGTTCGCCCAACAGCATTTGCCCCCAGCCCTTGCCCATGGCCTGCGGGCTCAGGTAGAGCGAGTCTTCAGCCGAAAAACGGTAGGCCGGACGCGGTTTGAACCAGTTGCAATAGGCAAACCCGGCAACTTCGCCGGCGTCCTGCAAAACCAGGTAGGGCAGCCCCTTGGACAGCACGTCCGCGCGCCGTGCCTGCATGTCCGCTTCGCTGGGTGGATCGATTTCAAAAGTGCCTGTTCCGTGCAGCACATGGTGGCCATAAATACCGGTGATGGCCGCCAGGTCGGCGTCCGTGCTGGGGCGGATAAGGAGCATGGTTTGGGAAAAGATATAATTACGGGTTATTCTGAGTGTCACTGGCCGGGTGGTCAGTTGCGTGTCTCAACTCCGAATTTTATGGTTGAAACTCATTTCAATCTCCCCAAAGGATGAATCATGGTCGTTATTCGACTCGCCCGTGGTGGTGCCAAAGCCCGCCCGTTTT
>CANJXV010000280.1 GCA_947478935.1 Comamonadaceae bacterium | reverse complement strand
CACCGGCCTGGCGCATCACCATCATGGGATGGCCGCCGGCGCGCACTAAGGCCGGCACAAAACCACTGAAATACATTTGCACCATGGCGCGCGCGCTGTGCATTTTTCCAGTCACCGGGTGTGCCACTTCATGCGGATGCAAACGCACCAGGTTGCACATCACAAACTCCTTGCCGTCATCGGTTTCCATGAAACGGCGCAAGACCTGCAAATCCGTATGTTGGGCGCCTGGGGACTGCGCAGCGCGTGCCATTAATGCGTCTATTTCCGATGCACGCAAAGGGCCACGCCAGTTGTCGTACCAAGCCCGGAAAATGCCATACAAAACAAGGGCCAGTGGCCATACCCACCATGCGCCATGAAAACCCGTTGTAACCATTGTGTATGCCTCGTGCAGCGCGTAGCGCATTGAAAAAAACCAGTCTCCAGTGCGCGTGCTAACGACGGCATCTTTACTCCCTGGAAAGTAGTTTCAGTGTGCCACATCGATGGGCTGCATCCGGCGGGCACTGATGCATAGACGACAGTGGCTTTCGGGCGAGGCGCCAAGCCTGCGTAGCAGTCGATTCATAATGCGGCGCCATCAACGCGCTGGCAATAAAAAACAACCCAAGGAGCACCGCCATGAGAACCAAAATAACTGAAATGTTCGGCATCGAACACCCCATCATCCAAGGCGGCATGCACTATGTCGGTTTTGCAGAGTTGGCCGCTGCCGTGTCTAATGCCGGCGGCCTGGGCATCATCACCGGTTTAACGCAGCGCAGCCCTGAAGCATTGGCTGCCGAAATCCGGCGCTGCCGCGATATGACGGACAAGCCTTTCGGCGTGAACCTCACCTTCCTGCCAACGGTCAGCTCGCCCGATTACCCAGGCTATATCCGCGCCATCATCGAAGGCGGTGTCAAAGTGGTGGAAACCGCAGGCAATAACCCGCAAAAATGGCTGCCAGCGCTGCATGAAGCAGATGTCAAAGTGATTCATAAATGCACCTCAGTGCGCCACGCACTCAAGGCGGAGGCGATAGGCTGCGATGCGGTCAGCGTGGACGGTTTTGAATGCGGCGGCCATCCTGGCGAAGACGATGTGCCCAACTTCATCCTACTGCCTCGCGCCGCCGAGGTCTTAACCATTCCCTTCGTAGCCTCCGGTGGTATGGCCGATGGTCGCTCGCTTATAGCCGCCCTAGCATTGGGCGCTGAAGGTATCAATATGGGTACGCGGTTTATCGCCACCACCGAAGCACCGGTACATCAAAACGTGAAAGACGCTATCGTGGCCGCCAGTGAACTCGATACGCGCTTGGTTATGCGCCCATTGCGCAATACCGAACGCGTACTGCGCAACGACGCCGTAGACCGCTTACTGGAAAAAGAGAAAGCCCTAGGTGCCACGCTGAAGTTTGAAGACATCATGGACGAAGTAGCGGGCGTGTACCCGCGCATCATGCAAGAGGGCACCATGGATGCTGGCGCTTGGTCTTGCGGCATGGTGGCTGGGCTGATCCACGACATTCCCAGTGTAAAAGTCTTGATCGATCGCATCATGCATGAGGCGGAGGTGATTATCAGCAAGCGACTTGCCAATATGGCGCGCCACTAAGCGCATGGCCTGGCAAAGCGCACTACACTGAAAAACTATGTGGCGCTTTGCAATCAGCCGACTGGCTCTGGTCCCACCGACTTTTTTCGGCATGACATTGCTGGCGTTTTTTTTAATCCGGCTGGTGCCTGGCGACCCGATTGAAACCCTGGCCGGAGAACGTGGCATCGACGCCGCGCGCCACGCCAAGTTGCTCCATGAATACGGGCTAGACCAGCCCCTGCTGACCCAATATGGGATTTACATCAACAAAGTACTGCACGGCGATTTGGGCAAATCCATCATCACCCAAACCCCGGTTGCGCAGGAGTTTTTAAGTCTTTTTCCTGCCACCGTGGAGCTGGCTTTGTGTGCCATAGTGGTTGCACTGCTCATCGGCATACCAGCCGGTGTGCTAGCCGCTGTGAAACGCAACTCTTGGCTAGACCATGGGCTGATGGGCGCCTCGCTGACCGGTTATTCCATGCCTATTTTTTGGTGGGGCTTACTCCTCATTTTGCTGTTTTCGGTACAACTGGGTTGGACGCCGGTATCGGGCCGCATTGCGGTGGCTTACTTCATCGAACCGCGCACCGGATTTTTATTAATTGACACTGCGTTGTCAGACGAAGCTGGGGCCTTGCGCTCGGCGCTATCGCATTTGATATTGCCCACCATCGTTTTAGGAACCAATCCGCTGGCGGTCATCGCACGCATGACGCGCTCGGCCATGCTTGAAGTCATGGGTGAAGACTACATCCGCACCGCGCGCGCCAAAGGTCTGTCGTCGTTTCGGGTGCTTGGCATCCACGCCATGCGTAACGCCCTGGTTCCGGTTATTACCGTCATCGGTTTGCAAATCGGCGTGTTGTTTACCGGCGCCATACTGACAGAGACCATTTTTTCCTGGCCCGGCGTAGGCAAATGGCTGATCGAAGCCATCGCGCGGCGCGACTACCCGGTCTTGCAAGGTGGCATGTTGTTGCTGGGCTTGATAGTGATGAGTGTCAACGTATTGGTGGACCTGAGCTATGGCCTGATCAACCCGCGCATACGCGCACATTAAAGCCATGGACGTAGCCAAGCCACCCCTCACCCCGACGCGCGAATTCTGGCTTTCACTGCGCCAGAACCGAGGCGCTATCGTAGGCTTGTTCACCATCGTCTGCATCACCTTGGTCGCATTGCTCGCGCCGTGGATAGCGCCCCACTCGCCCATACTGACGGACAACACGGTTTTTCTGTCGCCGCCCGCCTGGCAAAGCGGGGGCAGCAGCGCGCATTGGCTGGGTACTGACGCCATAGGCCGCGACATACTTTCCCGCTTGATGCACGGCGCCCGCTTGTCGCTATTGATTGGTGTAGCGGTAGTGGCGCTGTCGGTGGTTTGCGGCACCGCTCTGGGCTTGCTGGCAGGCTATATGCGCGGCGTTTTTGATGTAATTGTGATGCGCTGCATGGACGTAATTTTGACCCTGCCCAGTTTGCTGTTAGCGATTGTGATTGTGGCGATTTTGGGCCCGGGCTTAATGAACGCCATGCTGGCCGTTTCTATTGTTGTACTGCCGCATTACGTGCGCATCACCCGCGCGGCAGTCATCGCGCAGGGGCAGCGCGATTACGTCACCGCCGCGCGCCTGAGCGGTGCAGGCCATCTGCGCCTGATGTTGGTAGAAATACTGCCCAATTGCGCAGCGCCGCTGATTGTGCAGGCCTCGCTCGGTTTGTCCACCGCCATATTGGACGCAGCAGCCCTGGGCTTTTTGGGTTTGGGCGCACAGCCGCCTTCCCCCGAGTGGGGCACCATGCTGGCCGACGCGCGCGAATTTGTGCTGCGCGCCTGGTGGGTGGTCACCTTTCCCGGTCTGGCGATTTTGATTACGGTGCTGGGTTTCAATTTGTTAGGCGACGGCTTACGCGACGCCCTAGACCCCAAACTTAAACGCTAATT
>CANJXV010000279.1 GCA_947478935.1 Comamonadaceae bacterium | reverse complement strand
CCCGAGGCCTGTGTGACTTCTCCGACCACCGTTTGGCAGACGAGGGTTTTGAAAAGTTCAATTGCATTGTTTTCCGCCAACTGCAGAACTTGCGCACGCGAACTGTTACTGAGTTGGGTAATGCCCCAATTGCCGTCTTGCGCCATCAAGGTCATGGGCGTACTGAGCACCATGATGGGCTTGGTCTGGTTACGCGCAATCAGGCGCATTTGTAGTTCGATGCGCACCATCGCCGGCATATTGAAGGCCCAGTTGATGCGCGGTGAGGAGCGTGCGGCTTCCTCGGCCAGCACGGGCGGGCGGTCGCCGGCATTAGTCCATCCGGCGTTGGATTGATCAGATCTTGGCACTGCCACCACTGTCAGGTCTAACAGCCAGGGTAGGTCATCGACACCAGCCCCTAGCAAGGCATTTTCATAGCCGCTGCGTCCTTCAGTGCGGGGTTTGGGAGTGATACTCCACAGCGCAGCGGTGGTACCGGTACTGGTCAATTGTTTGAGCCAATGGCCTCGAAACTCTTCCACCAGGTTCTGCTCTTCGGAAGAAAAACGACCGCTCGCATTCCATTGCAGACCCAGCAAGTGTTGCAAGCGGTTGCCGTTCATGGGTTTGCAAGCAGGTTCGGCTTTTTTCACCTCGCTTGTACCTTTGGCGCTGCCTTTGCCATAGAGTTCTTGCCATTGCAATTTGGCACTGGCTTCACCTTCGCTGTCGGTGGTGTAGCCCAACACGCGCACGCCGCGCACTTCTACATCCGAGCGAAAACTGCTGCTCTCGCGCAGCACACCCTGGGCGTCAATCCATTGCGTAGAGGTGACTTTGGTCGGCCCTTCCAGCGCGGTCTCGACCAGGCTTTTGCGGATGGCTGCCAGTTTTTCCTCCATGCTCAGGTTTTGCGCCCACACGCCTGTGCTGCTGGCGGCCAGCAGCAGTGTCATCAACAGGGTGGGGAGGTGGCGCATGGTGGCTAGGGTACTTTCTTAACGGCTTTTCGACGTGAGTTGGGTCAGGTAAAGCATACGCAAGTCTTGTACCGTACTTTTGTCCAGCGTGAGGGTGGTTTCGTAAGTGTCGTCGCCGCTGGGTGTGATGCTGACCAAGGTGGCGCCGTAAATGACGCCTTCTACCTTGCTGCGGAAGGTGTCGTTTTGCACCACCATGTCGGCCACCGTGGCCGTTGCGTCCAGGCGCAGGCCATAGACCTGCTCGGCCAGCGAGCGATAGGCGTCGAGCTTGGCCGCGCGTATCGCCATCAGGCGCTGCTGAGCCGGCGTTTTGCTATTTTGAACGCTGATGACGGCATAGCCGGTGGCGGTCAGGCTTTCACGTTTTTCGACCAGCGGTAAGTTCGGTACCAGTAGCTCACTTGGCACCTTGAGCATGGCCGGGCGTTCGTTGGCGTCATCAAGTCCGGATTTTCCAACCGCCAATTTTTGTAAAGGCAAGCCTTGGCATGCGCTCAGCACGATAGCAGCCAGGGCGATAGATATTAATTTAGTAACTTGCATGCTCAATCCTTGTAGATGGTCCTTCCATGAATCGGCACAAATACCCAAAGCTTGAGGTTTCAGGCCTGGGCGCTTACCAATCAGTGGCGCTTGCTTAAAGTTCATGCGGCGCGCCTCATGGAGTCGCTGTCGGACGTGGTCTCTGATTCCGCTGCGCGTGTCGGTAGCGCGGTGACGGGCGGCGCGCTCAGTTGTGCGGCCGCAGCAGGTGCTGGTGCCTGGCCGGCTGCCGCGCGGTACCACTGCAAGGCCTGGGCGTAGTCCTGCGCCGTGCCTTGGGCGTTAGCGTACATGGAGCCTAGGTTAAATTGGGCGGCACCGTCACCTAACGCAGCAGCGCGCTGGTACCAGACCAGCGCTTGCGCTGCATCGGCGGGCAAACCTTGCCCGAAAAACTGCATACGCCCCAGGGTGTAGAGCGCGTCGGTATCGCCTTGTTCGGCTGCTTTATGCAGCCAGGGCAGGGCTTGGGTAAAGCTGGCGTTATCGCCAAACGCCAGATTCCAGCCCCAATTGAATTGGGCCTTGGCCAGGCCGTGTTCGGCGGCTTGTTGCAGTAGTTCCAGCGCCTGCGCTTTGTCGCCGCTGCGGCTTTGGTACAGCGCTAGGTTAAAGCAAGCTTGCGGGTAGTTTTGGGCAGCGGCCTCGTGTAACCATTGGCCTGCCTGCGCTGCATTCGCATCGGCGTCGGCATCCTGGAATAGGGCGACCGCCAGGTTGTTTTGCGCCTGCGCCATGCCGGCTTGGGCGGCGCGCAGGTAGTGCTGCTGCGCCAGGGCCGCATCGGCTTGGCAACCTAGGCCACCGGCGTAGAGCAGACCCAGATTGAAGTCCGCTAACGGGTCGCCGTGTTCGCTCGCCAGGCGGTAGTTCTCCAGTAATCGCGCATAGTCGGCAGCGCTGGCGCTTTGGTTGGATTGTTGGAGATTGAGGCGCTCTTGCGCCGCCGGATGGCCCTGGGCAGCGGCCAGTTCTAAATAGGCCAATGCCGCCGTGGCATCGCGCAATTCTTGCGGGCCCTCGGCCAGCAACACCGCCGCCGCATATTGCGCGGCCACATCGCCGCGCCGTGCGGCCTCGCGGTAATACTGCAAGGCTTGTGCTTGGTCTTGTTCCAGGCCGCTGCCGGTGGCGTACATCACGCCCAGGTTGTGCAGGGCGGCGGCGTTTTCCAGATCGGCGCTCGCTTGGTAGAGCACGCGCACCTGCGGGTCGGCGTTGTCTGTGCTCGCGCGCAGCACCGCCAGATTGAACATGGCTTCGCTGATGCCTTGGTCGGCCGCGTGCTGCCAGCAGGCTTGTGCAGCCTGTAGATCTTGCGCTACGCCCTGGCCTTGTGCCAACGCCACGCCTTGGTTGAATTGGGCCGGCCCATGGCCTTGTGCGCCGGCCAATGCGAAATAGTCGTGGGCCTTGGCTGCGTCTTGCGCGCCGCCTTTGCCCTGGCTGACCAAAATGCCCAGGTTGTATTGCGCCAAGGTGTCGCCCTGGTCGGCAGCGAGTTGGAGCCACTGGCGCGCCAACGTGAAGTCTTGGCTTACGCCCTGGCCTTGGCTGTACATCGCGCCCAGATTGCATTGCGCCATGGCGTGGCCCTGGTCTGCGGCTAGGTGCATCCATTGGCGTGCCTGGGTGCTGTTTTGCGTCACGCCTTGGCCGATGTGGTACATCAGCCCGACCTGAAACTGCGCCTGTGCCATGCCGCGCTCGGCCGCCATTTGGTACCACTGCAAAGCCTCGGCATAGTCCTGTGCCACGCCATAGCCGTTTGCGCTATGCGTGCCCAAGTTGTATTGCGCTTGCGTATGGCCAAGTGCGGCGGCGGTGCGGTAGTGCACCAAGGCTTTCGCCAGCGGCCCGGGGGCGTCTTCATCGTCGTCAGCGCCACCGCCATCGACAGCGGCGCTGCCTGCGTCGTCCACCTGGGCGCAGAGCACGGCCAGGTTGTAATGCGCATCGCCATGGCCTTGTTCGGCGGCCAGTGTGAAATAGGCCATGGCCAGCGACAAGTCCGGGGCAATGCCCTGGCCGTGTGCGT
>CANJXV010000278.1 GCA_947478935.1 Comamonadaceae bacterium | reverse complement strand
GGCTTCCTCGTTGCTGATGCCAAGCGCGACTGCTTTGGCATCGACTTGTTTTTGCACCAAGGGCGTCAGTACCCAGCCTGGGCAAATCGCGTTGCAGGTGACGCCGCTGGTGGCGTTTTCTAGTGCAGTCACTTTGGTCAGACCCACCAGGCCGTGCTTGGCGGCGACATAGGCAGACTTTTCCGCTGAGGCGACTAGGCCGTGCACCGAAGCGATGTTCAAAATGCGGCCCCAGTTGCGCGCTTGCATGCCCGGCAGGGCAAAGCGGCTGGCATGAAAAGCGCTGCTCAGGTTGATCGCGATCACCGCGTCCCAGCGCTCGGGCGGGAAATTTTCCACGCGCGCCACGTGCTGGATGCCCGCGTTATTCACCAATATGTCCACGCCGCCAAAGGTGGCCTCTGCGTGGCGCACCATGGCCTCAATCTCGGCGGGTTTGGACATGTCCGCGCCGTGGTAGCTCACCTGCACGCCAAGGGCCTTCACCTGGGCCACGGCGGCGTCCACTTCGCCAAAGCCGTTCATCACGATGTTGGCGCCCTGGGCGGCAAGGGCCTTGGCCAGGCCCAGGCCGATGCCGCTGGTTGATCCGGTAACGAGGGCGGTTTTGCCTTTAAGCATATGCATTTCTCCAATTCAATGGCTGGGTTCTATTAGGATGCACCCATTATCTAGGCCCTAAGCTACGCGCCCCTTACGGTCACTTCCAAACCCTTGTGCTATTTGACTTATGCAACCTGAACTGCTCTATATCGACTGCACCGCCCCCGTCCCGCACCGCATGGCCTATTGGCAATGGGGCGACCCGCAGGCCAGCCACACGGTGGTGTGTGTGCATGGCCTCTCGCGCCAGGGGCGAGACTTTGACGTGCTGGCCCAGGCCCTGGTCGAGCGTTCCACAACGCCGCTGCGCGTGGTCTGCCCCGACGTGGTGGGCCGTGGCAAAAGCGACTTTCTGACCGATTCGCATGGCTACCAATTGCCCACTTATGTGTCCGACATGTTGCAACTGCTGGCCCAACTCAAACCCGCCACCTTGGACTGGGTGGGCACGAGCATGGGCGGCTTGATCGGCATGTTGCTCTGCGCCTATGCGCCATCTGTCGGTGCCTCGGTACGCCGCTTGGTGCTCAACGACGTCGGTCCGGTCATTGAGTGGCAGGCCTTACAACGCATCGGCCAGTATCTAGGCAAAAGCGGGCAGTTCGCCACCGTACAGCAAGCGGCTGATGCCATGTGGGCCGTCAGCAGCAGCTTTGGTCCGCACACCCCGGCGCAATGGTTGGCGCTGTCGCAGCCCATGCTCAAGCCGGTGCCCAGCCCACAAGGCGGCACTGCTTTTGTTTTGCATTACGACCCGACTATTGCGCTGCCTTTTGGTAGCACCACCGAGCAACAGGCCAAAGAAGGCGAAGCGCTGTTGTGGCAGGCCTATGAGGCCATCACCGCGCAAACTTTATTAATACGCGGCGCACAGTCTGATTTGTTATCGGCCGCCACCGCGCAGCAAATGACACAACGCGGCCCCCAGGCGCAATTGGTGGAGTTTGCAGGCGTGGGCCACGCGCCTACCTTGATTGCGCCCGACCAGGTGGACGCCGTCGCCAACTTTGTTTTAGCTGCTTGAGGGAACGCGCCTAAGTTTTGCTATGAACGCCGCTATCGACTCCTTGCCTGTGCAGGCTGACGCGCTATCGCGGGCCCGCGCTTTTGCCGAGCCCCTGCTGGCCAATGCGCACCTGGACACTGCGGAGAATATGCTCGACCACGCGGACGCAGTGGCCGCGATATTGCGCGGCATCGGCGGGTCTGAGGCCATGCAAGCGGCCAGCTATTTGGTCTATGCCAGTGAACACCTGAACAAACCGCACGAAGTCATCAGCAAAGCCTTTGGTGAAAACTTCGCAGACTTGGCGCAAGAGACCACCAAGCTGGTGCGTTTGCAGCGCATGGCGCGCATCGCGCAGAACGCCGCCAGCCGCGCCGGCCAGACCGCGCCCATGGCGCAAACCGCCGCCGGGCAAACCGAAAGCGTGCGCAAAATGCTGCTGGCTTTCTCGCGCGATTTGCGCGTCGTCATGCTGCGCTTGGCGTCGCGTTTGCAAACCCTGCGCCATTTCGCAGCCAGTAAATTGCCGGTGCCGCCGGGCCTGGCCGCCGAGTCGCTGCAAGTGTTTGCGCCACTGGCCAACCGCTTGGGTATTTGGGATATCAAGTGGGAAATCGAAGACCTGGCTTTTCGCTTTCTGGAGCCCGATACCTACCGCGAAGTGGCCGGCTGGCTAGACCAAAAACGCAGCGCCCGCGAAGCGGCGGTAGAGCAAGTGCGTCAGACCCTGGCCGATGAATTGCAGGCGCAAGGGCTGCAAGCACAAGTGCAGGGCCGGCCTAAACACATCTACAGCATTGTCAAGAAAATGCGCGGTAAGTCCTTGGGCTTTACGCAGGTGTACGACATCCGCGCACTGCGCGTGATCGTGCCCTCGGTGCCCGATTGTTATGCCGCGCTCAGCTGGGTGCACAGTCGCTTCATACCGGTCACCGAAGAGTTTGACGACTACATCGCCCGCCCCAAAGCCAATGGCTACCAGTCACTGCACACCGTGGTGCGAGATGGCGAAGGTCAGGCCATCGAGGTGCAAATCCGCACCACCGCCATGCACCAGCATTCCGAGCACGGTGTGGCCGCGCACTGGGTTTACAAAGAGGCTGGCGCCAAGGGCTATGCCGGGGTAGCGGCCACCGGTTCCTACGAAGCCAAGATCGCCGTGCTGCGTCAACTGCTGGCCTGGGAGCGCGAGCTATCAGGCGCAGCGGCCAAGCCCGGCAACGCGCCCGGCGCAGGCGATGCGGCGCTGCTAGACGACCGCATTTATGTACTCACGCCCGACGCGGCGATCGTGGAATTAGCCCAAGGCGCCACGCCGATCGATTTCGCCTACAGCGTGCACACCAACCTGGGCCACCGCTGCCGCGGCGCGCGAGTCGATGGCGTACTGGTGCCGCTGAACACGCCGCTTAAAAACGGCCAAACCGTGGAAGTGACCACCGCCAAAGAAGGCGGCCCCTCACGCGACTGGCTCAACCTGGAGCTGGGCTTTTTGGTCAGCCACCGCGCACGCGCCAAAGTGCGGGCTTATTTCAATGCATTGGCCCTGGACCAAACCGTGGCCAAAGGCCGCGAAGCAGTGGAAAAACTCTTGCAGCGCGAAGGCAAAACCGCGCTCAAGCTGGACGATCTGGCGGGCCAATTGGGCTTTCATAGCGCCGACGATTTATTTGAAGTGGTGGGCAAAGACGAGTTCTCGCTGCGCAACATCGAAATCCTGCTGCGCCCGCCTGAGCCTGCACCGGATGCGGATGATGTCGTCCACCTCAAAAAGCCACGCGCCGCGCCTACGGGCAAAGGCGGCGTGCTGGTGGTGGGCGTGGACTCGCTCATGACGCAATTGGCCAAATGCTGCAAGCCCGCGCCGCCCGATGTGATCAGCGGCTTTGTCACGCGCGGCAAAGGCGTCAGCGTGCACCGCGCCGATTGCTCCAATCTGCGCAATATGGTGC
>CANJXV010000277.1 GCA_947478935.1 Comamonadaceae bacterium | reverse complement strand
AGTCTGGGTTGTTATCTAGTTCCGTGCCGTGCACGCGGCCCGGAAACCATTTTTCCTGGTGCATGCGGATGGTGCCGTACATGCCGTTGTCAAACACCACGATGACGATAGCCAGCGCCAGCTTCACGGCAGTGGCCAGCTCGTGCGAACTCATCATGAAGCAACCGTCGCCCGCCAGGCACAGCACCGGGCGCTGTGGGTGCGCCAGCTTGGCGCCGATGGCAGCGGGAAGGCCATAGCCCATGGCGCCGCTGGTGGGGGCGATCTGGCTGCCATAGCTGCGGTAGCGGTAGAAGCGGTGCGCCCAGGCGGTGTAGTTGCCCGCGCCGTTAGTAATGATCACATCTTCTGGCAACGCCTCGTTTAGCGCCAGCCAGGCCTGCGCCATGTCGATAGTGCCCGCTTGGCAATCGCTGGCCGGGCGCGGCCCGCTAAAGGCTTCATAGCCAGCGCGCAAGGTTTGTACGTAATGGGCAAAGCGCGCGGGTAGGGTGTCTGGCACGGCCAGCGCGGCCAGGGTGTGCGCGAGCGCCGGCATGCTGCTGAGCAAGGCCAGGTGCGGGCGGTACACCCGGCCCAGTTCCAGGGCGCAGGGCATGGCGTGTACCAGCGTTTGCTGTGGCTGAGGAATATCGATCAAGCTATAGCCCTGGCTGGGCACTTCGCCCATGCGTGCGCCCAGCAAAATCAGCAAATCAGCCTCTTTGACGGCGCGCAGCAAGCCCGGGTCTGCGCCCAGGCCGAGTAGGCCCACGTAATGCGGATCCCGGTGGTCAAACAAGTCTTGCCGCCTGAAAGAGCAGGCCACTGGTAAACCTGTGGCATGCACGAAGCGGCTTAGCGAGGCTACCGCTTGCACATTCCAGCCACTGCCGCCCAATACCAGCATGGGTTGGTGCGCTTTTTGAATTAGCTGCAGCAGCGCAGCCAAATCGCCAGTCTGCGGCGCGCTGGCCGATGCTGCCGCGGCAAGGGCAGCGCGCGGTGGCTGGGCCACTTCTTCGCTTAATACGTCCTCCGGCAAGGCCAGCACCACTGGCCCCATGCGCCCGGAAAGCGCCGTATGAAAAGCGCGGTGCACCATTTCCCCCATGCGCTCGGCCTGGTCGATCTGGGCCACCCATTTGCTGACTGGGCCAAACATGCTGCGGTAGTCCACTTCCTGAAAAGCGCCGCGCTCCATAAAACGCCGGCTCACCTGGCCGATAAACAAGACTAAGGGCGAGCCGTCTTGAAACGCCGTATGCAGCCCGATGGAGGCCTGGCTGGCGCCGGGCGCGCGGGTCACAAAACACACGCCGGGCTTGCCGCTGGCTTTGGCATAGGCCTCGGCCATAAACGTGGCCGAGCCTTCATGGCGGCACACGATCAGGCGCACGGTGTCGCGGTGGTCATAGAGCGCGTCTATGGCGTCCAGAAAGCTTTCGCCGGGTACGCAAAACACAGTGTCCACTCCCTGCGCGATCAGGGCATTAATTAGCAGGCGCGCGCCTGTGGGGTGGGAGAGGGTGTTCATAAGTGTCGGTTCCTGTTCGGGTGCTGCCCGCTGCCCGCCGGGCCTGCCGGTGCAGTGAGGTGGCTGTTATTGTGGCACCGGCACACTATGATTGACAGCATGCAGTCCATGCACCAAGATGGTCGCTTGGCCCGAGGCTCAGCCTTTTCGCTAGGGCGCGCGGCCCGCGGGTCGGCTTGCGGGACAAGGGCCCGTGTCACCTAAAAGGAGAAATAAATATGTTGCAACGCGTACGCTCTTTGGTCTTGGCACTTGCGCCGCTGCTGCTAGCGGCCACCGTGCCGGCCGCTGCCTGGGCCCAAGGCGCCTGGCCCAACAAGCCAGTCAAAATTGTGGTGCCCTTTGCGCCCGGCGGCACCACTGACATCCTGGCCCGCGCGGTGGCGCCGGAGTTGGCCAAAGCCTTTGGTCAGTCTTTCGTCATTGAAAACAAGGGCGGCGCCGGTGGCAATATTGGCACCGAGATCGTGGCCCGCGCTGCGCCTGACGGCTACACCTTGCTCATGGGTACGGTAGGTACGCACGGCATCAATAAGTCGCTGTACGCCAAGCTGTCGTACGACCCGCAAAAAGACTTTGCCCCCATCACCCTAGTTGCGGGCGTGCCCAATGTGATGGTGATGAACGCCGAAAAAGCCAAAGCGCTGGGTATTAACACCGTGCCCGATTTCATCGCCTACGCACGCAAAAATCCGGGTCGGCTCAATATGGCGTCTAGCGGCAACGGCACTTCGATTCACCTGGCTGGTGAATTATTCAAGTCCATGACCGGCACTTTCATGACGCATATTCCTTACACCGGTTCTGCCCCAGCCTTGATGGGCTTGGTGTCTGACCAGGTGGACGTGATGTTTGACAACCTGCCCTCGTCCATGGCCCTGATTAAAGGAGGCAAGCTCAAAGCGTTTGCGGTGACATCGGGCCAGCGCTCGGGTGCGATGCCGGATGTGCCGACCATCGAAGAGGCCGGACCGATCAAAGGTTTTGAGGCTAGTAGTTGGTTTGGCTTGCTTGCACCCGCGGGTACACCGCCAGAAATTGTGAAAGCATTGCAGCGAGAAACCGCTAAAGCGCTTAACTCGCCCGCCATCAAAGAAAAACTGCTAGCCCAAGGTGCGATTCCCAGCGGTAATACGCCAGAAGAGTTTGCGGCCTTGATTGATGCAGAAATTAAAAAATGGGCACCTGTGGTGAAAAATTCGGGCGCACGGGTGGACTAAAAAAGGCGCTGTGAGCCTGTCAGTCAACAAACAAAATCCTCAGAGGACAAGATGCTCAAAGGCCTGCACCATAACGCCTACCGCTGCCGCGATTCAGAAGAAACGCGCAAGTTTTACAGCGATTTTTTAGGCCTACCGCTGGTACAAGCCTTTCAAATCCACGAAACCAAGAGCGGTCGGGCCACCAAAACGTTGCACTCTTTTTACCAAATGGACGACGGCTCTTGCCTGGCTTTTTTTGAGGCGCCGGACATGCCATTCCAGTTCAAAGAACAGCATGATTTTGATTTGCACATCGCGCTAGAAGTAAGCCAGCAAGACTTGCACACCATGTTCGCCAAAGGCAAGGCGGCGGGGAGGGAAACCCGTGGTATTTCGGACCACGGTTTTATCGATTCAATTTATTTCCGCGACCCCAATGGCTATGTGATCGAGCTTACCGCCAAGCGCGACGGGCATGATGCCTATATGCACGCAGCGTATGCATCTGCGCATCAGGTATTGGCGCAGTGGCAGGCGGAGAAATCCACGCCTGCCACCTGAAGGGTCTGTGCTGAGTTTTTAGTTCAGAGCGTCTTTGAGGGCTTTACCCGGACGAAAACGTGGCGCCTTGGAAGCTTTGATTTTGAGCGCTGCACCGGTTTTCGGGTTGCGTCCGGTGCGTGCTTTGCGCTTGGTCACGCCAAAGGAACCAAAGCCCACCAAACTCACGGTGCCGCCTTTTTTGAGGGTCTTGGTAACTGCATCAATCATGCTGGACAAAGCCCGCCCTGCGGCTGCTTTGGAGATGTCAGACTTGGCGGCGATGTGTTCAATGAGTTCGGTTTTATTCACGGCTTGGCTCCTT
>CANJXV010000276.1 GCA_947478935.1 Comamonadaceae bacterium | reverse complement strand
GGGCAACTCCAGCCTTACCGCCATGCTCGGCGGTATGTTTGTCGGAATGACCTGGGGCATGGTGGTGAGCGTGGCCTTGTACCGCGCTTTTTTCGCCTGGCGTTTGCGCGCACAACCCTGGGAGTAGCGCATGGACAGTTTAGATTTACGGGTGCTCGGTGATGCACTCGATTGGCATCGCACGGGCCATGCGGTCACGCTGGTCACCGTGGTGCAAACCTGGGGCAGCGCCCCGCGCCCGCCTGGCGCGCTGCTGGCCGTGCGGGACGACGGGCGCGTCAGCGGTTCGGTCTCCGGTGGCTGCGTAGAAGAAGACCTGATTGCCCGCACCAAAGCCGCCTTCAGCGCGCTGGCCGCCTCCACCGTGCCCAGCGGCGCTATTGCCGCCTTACCCAGCGAAATTGTCTATGGCGTCAGCAAAGAAGAAGCGGCGCGTTTCGGGCTGCCTTGTGGCGGCACCTTGCTGCTGGTGCACGAGCCCTTGGTGGATAGCGACTGGATTGCCGATTTACTGGACCGCACCGCGCGCCACCAGTTGGTCACGCGCAGCCTGAGCATGGCTAGCGGTGTGGTGACGCTATCGGGCGCGCAGCGCGGCCAAGCGCTTGCCTACGACAGCGCAGTGCTGCGCACCGTATTCGGCCCCAAATGGCGATTGCTGCTGATCGGTGCGGGCCAGTTGTCGCAGGCCGTGGCGCAGATCGCCGGGCTGTTGGACTTTGAAGTGCTGGTCTGTGATCCGCGTGAGGAATACAGCGCCGGCCTGGACATGCAGGGCGTACAGCGCCTGATGGGCATGCCTGACGATGTGGTGCGCGAGATGCTGCCCGATGCGCACACCGCCATCGTCGCCCTGACGCACGACCCCAAGCTAGACGATATGGCGCTTTTGGAAGCGCTCAAGTCGGATGCTTTTTACGTCGGTGCGCTGGGCTCCTCGCGCACGCAGGCCACGCGCAAACAGCGCCTGGCCGAACACTTTGATATGACAGTGGAAGAATTGGCCCGCCTGCACGGCCCGGTCGGCTTGAAGCTGGGCGCCAAAACCCCGGCGGAAATAGCGGTCTCTATCCTGGCTGAAATTGTGCAGGTCAAAAATGCCGAACTCACCAGCAACAACAGCGCGTCGTCTTGCGCTGTGCCGCAAATGCCTGCGGCAAAAGGAGGCATTGCATAAGCCCAAAGCCGTTGCGATGCCGCGCGTATACTTGCCTGTTTTAGCCCGCCCCAGCCATCACCTGGCCCATGCGTACCGGGTCACCGGGCTGCCAGGCCGGGTTCCAGGCGCAGGCGGCTTCGGGCAGTAGCAGCACGACGGTCGAGCCCAATAAAAAGCGGCCCATTTCCTCGCCCTGCGCTAGCTGTATCTGACCGGCTGGGTAGTCATGGCGGCTGATACGTCCCGTGCGCGGCGGGTTCACCACGCCGTGCCAGACGGTTGCCATGCTGCCCACAATGGTGGCGCCCACCAGCACCAGCACCATCGGCCCGTAAGCGGTGTCAAACACACAGACCACGCGCTCATTGCGCGCAAACAGACCCGGTACGCCGCGCGCCGTGGTCGGGTTGACAGAGAACAAATCACCCGGTACGTACACCATCTGGCGCAGCGTTGCGGCGCAAGGCATATGGATGCGGTGGTAGTCGCGCGGGCTCAGGTACAAAGTGGCAAAACTGCCTTGGGCGAACTGCGCTGCCAGCGCGCTGTCGCCGCCGACCAGGGCGGTGGCGCTGTAGCTATGGCCTTTGGCCTGGAATATTTGCCCTTTATCGATAGCGCCAAACTGGCTGATGGCGCCGTCCACCGGGCACAGCCAGCGCGCAGCTGCCAATGGGCGTGCGTCACTCTTCAGTGCGCGGGTGAAGAAATCGTTAAAGCTGGCGTAAGCGGCGATGTCCGGTTGCGCGGCTTCAGCCATGTCCACCTGGTATTTGTTGACGAACCAGGCGATCAGTCGGGTGGTGGCTTGGCCCCAGCGCCGGGTGGCGACCCAGCCGCCAAAGGCGGTGAGGGCCTGCTTGGGCAGAAGGTATTGCGGCCACACCGCTCTGCGCGCCGCCCATCGGTCTGCCATTACCTCTCCCGGTTGGATAAAAATTGTGCTCCGCGCCGCGGATTGTCAGCCCTGCGTAAAGCGGCGGATTATAGTTAGCGACACCTATGAGTACTGCACGCATCCCCCCCATCCAATGCCTGCTGACATTCGAGGCCCTAGCCCGCTTGCGCAGCGTCACCCAGGCCTCTGAAGAACTCTGTGTTACGCCTAGCGCCGTCAGTCACCGCGTGCGCCAGTTAGAGCAAATCATAGGCACCAAACTTTTTGGCCGCGCCGATTTTTCCCTTACCACCGAGGGCAGCGAGTACCTGGCCCATGTACGCGAAGGCCTGTCCACCCTGCAAAAATTCCCTACCTCCAGTGCTGCGCCGGGTAAGCGCAAATTGCGTTTGGCGCTCACGCCCACGTTTGCGCGCTCCGTGGTGATTCCGCGCCTGCGCGAATTTACCGAGGCCTACCCGGAAATTGACCTGACCATGCAGGTCACCATTCCGCTCTTGGACGTGGTCGCCGAAGACGCCGACCTGACGGTGCGTTTTGGTGCGGGTCGCTATGCCGACCTGGAATACATCTGCCTGACCAAAGACGTGGTCACCCCCATGGCCTCTCCGGCTTTTGTGCGCGAGCACGGCCCATTTGAAACTGCGCAAGACCTGGCCAATCAGCCCCTGCTGCGCAGCCCCTTGGAGCCCTGGCGCACTTGGTTTGCGGCGCACCGGCTGGACTGGCCCGAGCCGGTCGATGGCTCGCAGTTCAACGACATCGGCCTCATGTGCGACGCCGCCGCCGCCGGTATGGGCATCGCCCCGGTGCGGCTAAAGCTGGGCGCACCCTGGCTGGAAAACGGCTCCTTAGTACGCCTGGGCTCTAGCGAAGTATTCACCGGCAACGTGCCCAGCCCGCATGCCCACTACCTGTGCTGGCGCACCGGCATGATGGACCGTTGGGAATGCGCCGCTTTTGCCGAGTGGTTGAAGCAGGTGCTGGCCTAGGCTCGAGGTTCCAATAGCCTTTTCCCGGCGCGCGAAGCCGCTGGATGCTTTGTGCCAAAGGCTTTTTGGGGCATCGGGTACCGTCCGCAATGGCCAGCCACCCTGAATTCACAGTGCCTTGCAAGTTTCTTCATGGCCGGCTCTGCCGCCCTGCGCTAGAGTGGAGACCATGAATGCTCCCTTGAATGCCAGCTCCCAGGACGCTATCGCCCGCGCTGCATTGCAGGCGCGCGTGGTACAGGCGCTGAGCCGCGATTTGCCGCAGCATGCGCTGCTCCACCAAACGGAAGACACCACGCCCTATGAATGTGACGGCCTGACCGCCTACCGCCAGCGCCCCCTGGTGGTCGCCCTGCCCGAGACCGAGGCGCAGGTGCAGGCCGTGCTGCGCAGCTGCCATGCGCTGGGCGTGCCGGTGGTGGCGCGCGGGGCGGGCACCGGATTATCCGGCGGCGCGATGCCGCATGCACTTGGCGTCACCCTGTCGCTGGCCAAGTTCAACAAAATCGTGAAGCTCGACCCGCTGGCGCGCACCGCCCGTGTGCAATGCGGCGTGCGCAACTTAGCGATTAGCGAAGCGGCGGCG
>CANJXV010000275.1 GCA_947478935.1 Comamonadaceae bacterium | reverse complement strand
TCACCGCTTTGCCCTGCGTCAGGTAGCCAATTAAATTGTCCACCGCCAAATCGGCCATGGCCTGGCGCGTGCCGGGCGTGGCGCTGGCGATATGCGGTGTCAGCACGACATTGGGCACGGTAAGCAAATCCGGGTGAACCTTGGGCTCGCCTTCATACACGTCTAGACCGGCGGCGGCGATAGTGCGATTGCGCAAAGCCTGCGCCAGGGCGGCGTCATCAACGATGCCACCGCGCGCAAGGTTGATCAGCGTGGCCGTTGGCTTCATGGAGGTCAGCTCAGCGGCGCCAATGGTGTGGTGCGAGGCCGCGCTATAGGGCACGACCAGCATCACATGGTCTGCGCTTTGCAAGAGTTCCTGCTTGTCCGCATATCGCGCTTTGCAGGCCGCTTCGGTGGCAGCGTCCAAGCGGCTGCGGTTGTGATAGATCACTTGCATGCCAAAGCCAAAAGCCGCCCGACGGGCAATGGCTTGGCCGATGCGCCCCATGCCAATAATGCCCAATGTGCTGCCGTGTACTTCGGCGCCGGAGAACATGTCATAGCTCCAACGCGTCCACAAGCCGGCGCGCAAAAAATGCTCGCTTTCGGTGACGCGCCTAGCGGTCGCTAGCAAGAGCGCAAACCCAAAATCTGCCGTAGTTTCCGTCAGCACATCCGGCGCATTGGTGCCCAGGACACCGGCAGCGCTCATAGCGGGCAGGTCAAAGTTGTTGTAGCCCACCGTCATATTGGCGCAAATTTTCAGATCCGGGCATTGGGCCAAGAGCTCAGCGTCCATGCGCTCGGTGCCAGTGGCAAACACGCCCACTTTGCCCTGCATACGGCGCAGCAACTCCGCCCGGTCCCACAGCACATCGTCAGGGTTGGACTCGACTTCGAAATGTTCAGACAGGCGATCAATCACACTTTGAAAAATAGCGCGGGTGACCAAAATACGGGGCTTGGAAGTGTTCATAGTAATAGTTAAGAACGGAGTTGTTATTTAATAGAAAGCGAAAACGATGGTAGCGCAAGCCTTGGAGTAGCCAAGTCTGCCCACTTTGAAAGCTTAATCCAGCCAGTGTGTAAATTCAGCCACCGGCACGCGGGGCGTTACAAAGCCATTGACCGGCTGATCCGCATCGGCATAGCCCAGGGCCATGCCGCAGACCAGCATTTCGCCTTCACCTGCGCCGATGTGCGGCATGATGATTTTGGCAAAGCCATTCCAGGCAGCTTGCGGGCAGGTGTGCAGGCCCCGTCCACGCGCGGCGACCATGATGCTTTGCATAAAAGCGCCGTAGTCCACGAGAGAACCGCGCCCCATGACGCGGTCAATGGTGAACATCAAGCCCACGGGGGCGTCAAAAAAGCGGTAATTGCGCTGGTGCTGAGCATGCATCTTGTCCTTATCGCCTTTGCCAATGCCCAGCAAGCCATACAGACCCCAGCCGTTTTCGCGGCGGCGGTCTATATAGGGGCTGACCCATTTTTCCGGGTAGTAGTCGTATTCCTCGAGGTAGCTTTGGGCCAGCGAGGGGTCGGCCCGGATGGCGTCATGCGCCGCGCATACCTGGTCCACTAGAGTGTCGCGGCTGGCGCCTTGCAGCACATAGACGCGCCAAGGCTGGCAATTGGTACCCGAGGGCGCTCGGCTGGCGACTTCCAAAATCGCCTCGATATCGGCACGCGCCACGGTCTGCTGCGTAAAGGCTCGCACCGACATACGGGTGCGGATTGCTGTGTCAACGGCCTCGGTCTGATTCAACTGCTGCATGCAAAAGCTCCACTCAAAATGAAGGGTGCCACATCCAAGGTGGTGGATAAAAAATGTTAGCGCCGCTAGGCCGACCCAGACTGCAAAGGCTCCAGGGCGCGCACCAAGGCAAATGGTAGCGGCGCAGGCTGGCGGCTAGCAGCATCGACATACACATGGACAAAATGGCCTTGCGCAGCGGCTAAAGTCTGACCAGTGGCAAAAACGCCCAATTCATAACGCGCGCTGCTGCGACCCAGATGAGCCACCCGCAAGCCCAGGTCCACGGTTTGGGGAAAGGCCAAGGGGGAAAAATAATTGCAATGGGTTTCCACCACCAGGCCGATCACCGCGCCATCACGTATGTCCAGAGCGCCCTGCTCAATGAGGTAGGCGTTCACGGCGGTATCAAACCAGCTGTAATAGACCACGTTGTTCACATGCCCATAGGCATCGTTGTCCGCCCAGCGGGTGGTGATACTGCGCCAGGCGCGGTATGCGCTGCGCGGCTCGGATTCAGGTTTGGTCATAGAGGGTGACAACGGGTTAAATCGCCTTGCGTAGGCCGCCGAGGGGGCAAAAGGTGGCCGATTTGGGGGCATTTTGCCACCACAGCGGCGCAGAACTGCCTTCCAAGCTAAGTACCCAAAATCCGAGGTTTCAGAGGGAAAAGGCCCGCCAAATTGCCCTGTACCAACAAATTTTCACTATTTTTGCTGCATTGCAACAAAAAAGTCTTGTAAGACCGGTTTTCATCCCTATAATTCATTCATGCTGCACTGCAACATAGCCAACGAAGGCCAGGTTACGGAGCAGATAGTGTTTCTAAACCTGGTCTTTTGTAAATTTAACTTTGGAGTATTTTCATGCTAACCGTAGAACAAGTCGTCGCTTCCCATAAATCCAACCTCGAAACTCTGTTTGGCCTGACCAGCAAAGCGTTCGAAGGCGTCGAAAAACTGGTTGAACTCAACCTGGCCGCCTCCAAAGCTGCCCTGTCTGAGGCTTCTGCCCACACCCAAACGCTCATGAGCGTTAAAGATGCCCAGGAACTCATGGCTCTGCAATCTGGCCTGTTACAACCCTTGGCCGAAAAGACTGCTGCTTACAGCCGTCACCTGTATGACATCGCCAGCGGCGCTGGTGCTGAGTTCACCAAGACCATGGAAGCCCAAGCTGCTGAAGCTCAGCAAAAAGTGGCCGCTTTGGTTGACAGCGCAGCTAAGAACGCACCCGCAGGCTCTGAGTCCGCAGTTGCCATGATGAAAAGCACCGTTGCCGCTGCCCACAACGCACTGGAATCGGTTCAAAAAGCGGTCAAACAAGCTACCGACGTAGCCGAAGCCAACTTCAACGCCATGGCAGCCACTGCAACCACCGCTACCAAGCAGGCTACTTCTTCTAGCAAAAAGCGTTAATCAGACAGGCGGCAGCAAGTTTTTTTAATCTTCTGCCACCAACCAAGGGAAAACCCTGATACGATAGGTTCATCGGAAGCGCAAGCTTCCCGTCGATTGTCTCCTCGGATCCTTTCGAAACCTCTGGTTCAGGGATCCCTTCAAGGCCTCGTTGCAAGACGAGGCCTTTTTTTTGGTTTCTTGCACGGCCTATTGCGCGGGAGTCCATTAAATTCCAAAGCGCAAGGCCTGCAATGACCGTCAACCGAACACCTACAAGCGAAAGCAAGGAGGGCGATGCACATGTCCGTAAGATGTGACCGCTAGGAAAACCTAGGCTTTAGCGCGATTTAGCCTCTATCGCAGCGCGCAATTGGGGTAATGCAGCCAGCATAGCTTTACGGCCCGCTTCAATAGACCGCTTACGCGCCCCAAAATCTGCGCTGGAAATGCCCAGCAACTGGGGCCGGATCACCACATCGGCGCCTTGCAGTTCCAGGCTGTTAATGCTTTTGCCCATGATGGTGAAGGTTTG
>CANJXV010000274.1 GCA_947478935.1 Comamonadaceae bacterium | reverse complement strand
GTGGTGCCGTTGAGCAGGCCGCTCATTTGCGCGTTCCACATCACCCAGCCGGTGGAGCTGTACCAGTGGTAGCGCTCGCCCCAGCTATTGGGCAGGTAGCTGCAGCCCACGTCGTTGTGCAAAATTTTCAGGGCCAGCGCCACCAGCACGGTGCCGCCGTGGCCATGCACGATGGGCTTGGGCAGGCCGGTGGTACCGCTGGAATACACAATCCACAAAGGATGGTCAAAGGGCAGCCACAGGGGCTCGAAGGCATCAGTCGTTGCGCTTTCCACTTGCAGGGTATCTGTTAGCGCCGTGGCATGTGCCACCTGAAGCCTAGCACTGGAGGCAGTGCCAATGTGGTGGTGCACGATCAGGTGCTGCACCGTGGGCAGTGCGTCCATGAGCGCTTGCACCACGTCCATGCGCTCGTGCGTACGCCCCGCGTAGCGCACCCCATCGACGGCGATCAGCACTTTGGGTTCTATTTGGCTAAAGCGATCTAGCACCGAGGCGGTGCCCATATCCGGCGCGCAAATACTCCATACCGCACCCAGCGATACCGTGGCTAAAAATGCCACCATAGCCTCTGGACAATTGGGCAAGTAGGCCGCTACGCGGTCGCCCGGCTGCACGCCCTGTGCGCGCAAATGCAGCGCCAGCGAAGCGGCCTGGCGGCGCAGCTCGGGCCAGGGGAGTTCGGTGACGTGGCCCGCTTCATCCTGGCAGATGATGGCCGCAAAACCTGCGGCATGGGCAGCCTCCACATGGCGAAACACTTGTTGCGCATAGTTGGCTTGCGCGCCCGTAAACCACTGGGCGCCGGGCATCACATTGCGCGCCAGCACTGCGCTGTGCGGCGTGGGCGATTGCATATCGAAATAGTCCCAAATGCTTTGCCAGAAAGCATCCAAATCCGTCACCGACCAGCGCCACAGAGCAGGGTAGTCTGCAAAGTGCAATTGGCGTGTGCTTTGCAGCCAATCCTGGTAGAGGCGGATCTGCGGGATATAGGGTGGGACGTAGGACGGGGAAGGGTGGGTAGGTAATGTCGGGCGCATGGGCGCAAGCCTAGCAGGCTTGGCGCAGCGGCGTCTAGCGTTTGCGGCATACCGGCAGGCGGGGGTCGGCTACGACTTTGCGTTCAAACCTGCGCCGCATGCTAAGGTTCGCCGCATTTACTTTAGCGTCCCGCCATGAGCACATCACCTGCCGTACCGCACCCCATGCCCACGGACCCCGAGGTGCTGGCCTACATCGCCCGCACCCATGCCTTTTACCCGGCCGATGCTTACACCTTCAGCGCTGACGAGAACCGCGCTTGGTACAACCGCTATGCCGCCGAGATGCGCGGCCCCATGCCTGCCGAGGTGTCTACCACGGACTTCCCTATTGCCGCCCTGGGGCCGCAACGCGCCATCCCCGCGCGGCGTTACCGGCATGCGCAGCAAACACATGCGGACACGGTGCTTTTGTACTTGCACGGCGGTGGCTTTTTGCTGGGGGGCTTGGAAAGCCATGCCGATGCATGCAGCGGATGGTGCGCCGCGACGGGTATCGATGTGGTCGCAATTGCCTACCGGTTGGCACCCGAGCACCTCCACCCGGCGCAGTTAGACGATGTACAGGAGGCTTTTGCCCACTTGCATGCGCAAGGCCTGCGCGTCATTGTGGGCGGTGACAGTGCCGGTGGCAATTTGGCAGCCGCGCTGTGCTTGCGACAACGTGCGCAAGGCGGCGCTATGCCGGTGGGCCAGTTGCTGATTTATCCGGGGCTGGGTGGCGATACCTCGTGCGGGTCTTATGTCAGCAATGCCTATGCGCCCATGCTGACCACGGCCGAGTCCGCCATGTACTTTGGTTTGCGCACCGGCGGCATGGCCCGAGACAGTGCGAATGACCCCGAGTTGATGCCGCTCAAGGCAGCCGATTTTTCAGGCATGCCACCGGCCTTTGTGGTGACGGCGGATATCGATCCTTTGCGTGACGATGGCCGCATCTACGCGGAGTGCTTGCAGGCCGACGGCGTGGCCGCAAACTACCGCAACGAGCCCGAACTGGTGCATGGCTATTTGCGCGCGCGGCACATGTCTGGCCGGGCGGCGGCCAGTTTTGCGGCGATGGGCGAGGCCTTGGTGCAATTGGCGCAAGGGCGCTTCCAATTTAGCTAGCGAATACAGCGCCGTGTCGTTGGTGTAAACGCCGCACTTCGTCCAGCAACTGAGCCCAATGGCTAAATATCAGGTATTGACCGCCGTCTTCAAGGAGGTGGAAATGGGCTTGGTTGCATTGTGCTGCCATTTTTTCAGACGCTTTCCATGACACATAAGGGTCCTGCGCTCCATGCCAAAAGGACAAGGGCGGTGTGATACCTTTAAGTTCGAAGCCCCAGGACGAAGCGGCAATGAACATCTCATTCAAGAAGGTCGGGTTACCCTGTGCCGTGCCTTCGAGCACTGACAAGGCTTCATTACGGCGTATCACAGGGTCTGAAAAAACTTGCTGGTCGACCGTCGGCATGGCGCTTATGGAGTCATTGAAGTATTGATGGACTCTGCGCTCTACATTCTTTGTTAGCAAGGCGTACAAATGTCTGACCATGGTGGGAGAAAACCGGCAGAGCATGAGACCGTGTTTGAGATCGCCCCCAAAAAACTGGAGGTCCGCACGGCTGCTTACCTCGGGTGCAGCGCCCACTAACAGGGCCGAGGTCACCTGCTTGGGTAAAGCATAGGCGCAGGCCAGCGCATAGGCAGCCCCGGTCGCAAAACCCATCATGTGCCAGCGCGCTATTTCAAGGTGTTGCGTCAGCCAGTAGACATCCCGGGCCCAGCCAAGCAGACTGTGCTGGGGGTATGGGTCAGACGCGCCGCAACCGGGCCGGTCCGGCACCAGCAAGCGTATGCCTTTGCTCCTCAAAATTTCCTCGTCCGGACTAACGGCCAGGCGAGAACCCAGAACGCCCCGCGTAAATACCAGTGGGATACCCTGCGGATCACCTCTATCCACATAAGTCATACGACGCCCGTCGGGCAAGGTCAGGCTTTTTATTGGCGGCTGCGCAGTGCTCGCGTTCAACATCAGCGCCGCCTGCGGTTTGGCTGCTGCTTGAACCTGCAGACCGGATGCAAGCCACATCGGCGATTGGTAGATGACCTTCATCAGTTCGGCTTGCCGCTGGATACCGCATTTGGCAAAAATCTGTTTTAAATGCGTGCGCACCGTATTGAGGCTCACACCCAGGCGCGCAGCCGCTTCTTCGGTGTTCAGGCCTAACAGCATTTGCTGCACCAGGCGCGCCTCGGCCAGCGTCAAGCCGAACTGTTGTTGCAGGGCATCGAGTGCAACCAATGCTTGGTGTTGATCCGCAGCAATGATCAACACCGCATCGCCGGTGCGCGAGGGCATCTGCAGGCGCGTTAGCCAAAGCGAGACCCTATGCCGCTCGTGCACGCTACCCAGATGCAAAGGTATATCGGTGGTGGAGCCAAATTCCAGTTCTTTCAGAGTGTTTTGCAGCACGCTGACCGGATCAGACCTGAGCACCATGTGTTGCAGGCTCCATAACGGGTGCTGCTGCAACATCGCTAGAAGTCTGGCGTTATGGGTTAAAACTTTGCCTTGAAAGTCAATGATCGCCATGCCCAGCGGTAAGTGGTTCAGCGTTTGTTCCAGAAGGTCCAGTCGGTGCTCGCT
>CANJXV010000273.1 GCA_947478935.1 Comamonadaceae bacterium | reverse complement strand
GCAGGGTGTGGCTCAGGACGTGGATCTTGGCCTCACGCCAATCGACCATCTGACCGTCCATCCAGATTTTGCCGTCGCGGTCGGACATGGAGGGGGGCATTGCGGTCATGGCGGGCTATCCTTAGATCGGGGAAGTAAGAGGGTGGACCGGTGATTTTACGGGGCAGCGTCTGGCAGGGCTTCAGGTGGCCTGTCCAGTCGCCAAGTTACCAGCTTGCCATTGCGAAATTCGCACTCGACAAAAGACTGACCGGCATCAGTCCAGCAAAAGACTTCGGGCTGCTCGTTGGCCGGACTGCGAAGCTCGCCCAACGATCGGGTCAACGCCACCACCTGCATCAAGGATACGCCCGGGTGCAAGCGGGCGTTCAGCATGACGCTGCTGTCCACATGGCCTTTGGGCCGGTTGGCGGCGCGGCGCAAGATTTGCAGCATGCGCGTGAAGTGCAAAAGCATCCACATTACCAAAGCACCCACCGCCCCAGCCACCCCGGGCCAGCCATACCAGTGGTAGCCCATGACCAGCAAGGCCACCGCACCTACGCGTACTGCAATCGTCTGCACCCTAAAGTAATTCATGGCGTCGATTCTCGCAGCAGTCGCTTTTGACATAGCCCGCGTCGTCAGCGCAGCGGCTGGTGCTCACTGCGTTGAAGGCGCCACGCTACAGTGCGCACATTACCGCCTATCTGAGAAACAAGCTATGTCCAGCCACCTGCATCAACGCGTACTGATTACCGCCGCCGCATCGGGCATTGGGCTGGTGATGGCCGATGCTTTTATGGCCGCTGGTGCCAAGGTTTATATCTGCGACCGCGACGCTGCCGCCCTACAGGCGACCCTTGCCAGCCGCCCGGCCTTGGCAGGCCAGGTTTGCGATGTCAGCGACGAGTCGCAAGTAGCGGCATTGTTTGCTGCGGCTACGGCGCACCTACAAGGCTTGGATATTTTGGTGAGCAATGCCGGTATTGCCGGGCCTACCGCCAATGTGGAAGACATTAGCCTGGCCGATTGGCGCAATTGTCTGGCGGTGAATTTGGACTCTGCGTTTTTATGCGCCCGCGCCGCTGCGCCGTTATTGCGCGCCCAGGGCAGCGGCTCGATAATTTTGATGTCCTCGACCGCCGGTTTATTCGGCTTCCCACGGCGCAGTCCGTACGCCTCGGCCAAATGGGCGATACGAGGCCTGACGCGCACCTTGGCGCAAGAGTTGGGGCCCGTTGGCGTGCGGGTCAATTGCATTTGCCCGGGCTCGGTCAGCGGTGAACGTATAGACCGCGTAATCGCCGCCGAAGCCCAGAAAACCGGTCGTAGCGAAGAGGCGGTGCGCACCGAGATGACGCAGATTGCCTCGCTCAAATCCTTTATCTCACCGCAAGACATTGCCAGCATGGCCTTGTTCATCACTTCCAGCGCAGGCGCGCGCATTTCCGGCCAGGACTTGACGGTGGACGGCCATACCGAAACCTTGTAAATACGTACTTTTATTGATACCTATCTTTGGCCAGACCAAGCAAACACCTTCGTACTCAAGCTTTACGCGTCAGGGACCGTATCGGTGCGCATCATTCACTTCACCCCGCAACCATCGCCATGAAAATCCAGCAGCTCGAAACTTTTACGGATGAATTTGTTTGCTTTGTCAAACTGACAACCGACAGCGGGCAGGTGGGCTGGGGCCAAACCTCGACCTACAACGCCGACATCAGCGCGACGATTTTTCACCGCCAGGTGGCGCCTTGGGCGCTGGGTGCGGATGCTCTTGACATCGACGGCATCTTACAAACCATCTGGGAAAAAGAACACAAATACCCGGGCAGCTACCGCTGCCGCGCCATGGCTGGTTTGGACACGGCGATGTGGGATTTGCGCGGTAAGGTCGAGGGCAAGCCGGTGGTGGAGTTGCTGGGCGGTAAACCCAAGGCCCTGCGCGCGTATGCATCTTCTATGAAGCGCGACATTACGCCGCAGGATGAGGCGGCGCGTTTTGTGAAGCTGCGCGACGAATTTGGCTTTGACGCCTTCAAGTGGCGCGTGGCTGCCGAATGCGGGCGCGATGTGGACGAGTGGCCGGGCCGCACCGAAGAAGTGGTGCCGGTGGTGGCACGTGCATTGGGCGATGGCGTGGCCAAGCTGGTGGATGCCAACAGCGGGTTTTCGCCGGCACGCGCTATCGCCGTGGGCCGCATGCTGGAGGCCGAAGGCATCAGCCATTTTGAGGAGCCTTGCCCCTACTGGGAGTTTGACCAAACGCGCCAGGTGACGCAAGCTTTGTCGCTGGATGTAACGGGCGGCGAGCAGGACTGGGATTTGCCGACCTGGCAGCGCATGATGGACCAAAAGGTGGTGAACATTGTGCAGCCCGATGTGATGTACATGGGTGGCTTGACGCGCACCCTGGCCGTCGCGCGCATGGCCGCCGAACGCGGCATCGCCTGCACGCCGCACAGTGCTAATTTGTCACTAGTCACGGTGTGCACCATGCATTTGCTAGGTGCGATTCCCAATGCCGGCAAATACCTGGAGTTGTCCATCGAAGGGGCGGACTACTATCCCTGGCAGCAGGAACTGTTTTTGGGCGATCCTTATGCGGTGCGCGATGGCAAGGTACAAATTCCTGCGGAGCCTGGCTGGGGGGTGGAAATTAATCCTGCTTGGTTGGCGCGGACGACTTACCAATCTAGTGGGTTGAAGGGCTGATGGTGCAATTTTTTTGCCGGTAAGTAGGGCGCTGGTAGGTAGCACGGTTTTTGATTGCCACCTTTTTTGCTGAGCCCGCATCCCCACAGGCCGGGGCCGGGCTCCTCACAACGCAAGCGTCGCCGCGAAGGCTTAGCACAAGAGCGGCTTAAAAGCCTTAGTGCCCGCCACCCAGATAAGCCGCTTTCACCGCCGGGTCATCTTGCAATTGTGCCGCTGGGCCATGCACGGAAATACGGCCGTTTTCGAGCACGTAGCCGTAATCGGCCACCTTCAGTGCCGCAGCTGCAAACTGCTCTACTAGCAACATCGTCACACCGCGTGATTTCAGGTCGGCGATGATGCGAAACACCTCTTCCACCAAGATAGGCGCCAGGCCCATCGAGGGCTCGTCTAGCAGCACAATCTCGGGATTGAGCATCACGGCGCGGGCCATGGCCAGCATTTGCTGTTCACCGCCCGACAAGGTGCCGGCCAGTTGGGTGCGGCGTTCTTTGAGGCGTGGGAACAAGTCCATGGCGCGCTCCAGGTCGCCTTGCACATCACCCTTGGGGCGGCTGCCGGTCAGGCGCGGGAAGGCGCCCAGAATCAGGTTGTCTGTGACCGACATGGTGGCAAACACCCGACGGCCTTCGGGGGAGTGGGCCAGCCCCAGCTTGGCAATAGTGAAAGACTCCATGCCATCGGTACGGGTGCCGTTCAGGCTGATCTCGCCTGCGCTGGGGCTGATCATGCCGGAGATGGCACGCATGGTAGTGGTTTTGCCAGCGCCGTTGGAGCCGATCAACGTCACCACTTTGCCTTTGGGCACTTCCATCGAAATGCCATGCAGAACTTGCACTTTGCCGTAACCGGCTTCCAAATTTTTGATGCTCAACATAAACAATAGTCCTGTGCGTTCAAGCGGCGGGAGCGCCCAGATAGGCCTCGATCACTTTTTCATTGGCCTGTACTTCAGCGGGCTTGCCCTCGGCAATCTTCTGGCCGAAATCGAG
>CANJXV010000272.1 GCA_947478935.1 Comamonadaceae bacterium | reverse complement strand
GGCTTTGTCTTCAAAGGCTTTGAGTTCGGGCGTGATAAAGCGCTCGGCGTTTTTCAGGGTCTGGCGGCGCCGGTAGTCGTCTGGCACTTTGCTGCTTTGGCCCTGGCTGACTTCAATATAAAAGCCATGTACTTTGTTGAACTGCACACGCAAATTAGCAATGCCGGTGCGTGCGCGTTCGCGTGCTTCTAGGTCTAGCAAAAACGCGTCGCAATTGGTTTGAATTGCGCGCAGTTCGTCTAGGTCTGCGTCATAGCCATTGGCGATCACGCCGCCGTCGCGCACCATCGCGGCGGGCTCGGGCGCTATCGCTGCTTGCAGCAAGTTGGCGCAGTCCGGCGGCGCCAGCATGTCTTGCGCAATGCGGCCTAGCAAGCCTTGCTGCCCGTGCAACTGGTCGGCCAGCACGCCGCTTTTGTGCAAGGTGTTGACCAGTCCCAATAGCTCGCGCGGACGCACCTGGCGCAGGCTCAGGCGTGCGGCAATGCGCTCCACATCGGCACTGCCTTTGATGTGGCCGCGCAGCACCGGCCCCAGCGCTTGTGCTTGTCCGTGCATCTGGTGCAGCGCGTCTATGGCAGCCAAGCGTGCGCGTGCTTGGCTGCGCTCGCGCAAAGGTCCCAGCAGCCAGGTCTTGAGCATGCGACTACCCATACCGGTCATGCAGGTATCGAGCAATGAAAACAGCGTGGGCGCGTCTTCGCCGCGAAGGGTTTGGGTCAGTTCCAGATTGCGCCGCGTGCTGGCGGGCAGGTCGATGCGTTCGCCGTCGCGCTGCACTTCCAAGCCGCTGATATGCGCCAGTGCCCGGCCTTGGGTGTGTTCGGCATAGGCCAATAGCGCACCGGCTGCCGCATGGGCCAGGGGTAGTTCTTGCGCATTCCAACTGGCCAGGCTGGCCGCTTGCAGCGCTTCCAATAATTTGCGCTGGCCCAGCGCGCCGTCAAACTGCCATTCGGGCCGCGCCGTCAGCGACAGCGCACTGTGAAAACGCAGTTGCTTGAGCCGATCTTCCAAGCTGTGCGTCAGCCCGCTGCTGTAGGCCAGCTCGCTCGGGCCAATGCGCTGCACCCAGTCGGCCATCGCATCGGTGTTGCACTCGGCCAGATGCACCAGACCTTGGGTGACGCTCAGCCAAGCCAGGCCGCAGCGGTTGCGCAGGCCTTGGTGCAGCGCCATCAGTATGGACTCGGACTTATCGCTCAGCAGTTCGGCATCGGTCAGCGTACCGGGCGTCACCACCCGCACTACTTTGCGATCCACTGGGCCTTTGCCGCCGACTTCGCCGACCTGCTCGCAAATCGCCACCGATTCGCCCTGGCGTATCAGCTTGGCCAAATAGCCCTCGACCGCATGAAAAGGCACACCGGCCATGGGAATGGGCTGCCCGCCACTTTGGCCCCGGTGCGTGAGCGTGATGTCCAGCAGCCGCGCCGCTTTTTCGGCGTCGGCAAAAAACATCTCGTAAAAATCACCCATGCGGTAGAACAGCAGCGTGTCCGGGTAGTCCGCCTTGAGGCCCAGGTACTGGGTCATCATCGGGGTGTGCTGGGTGTCGGGTTCGCGCATCGGGGGAAGTCTAGCAAGTGTTCCCTTGGGTACCCACCTGAGCCAAACGCGGGGTATCAAGCAAAATCAACCTTTCTCTATGTCTGAACCCACCTTGCCCCACATCGCCGAATCCGCCCACTGGCACCCGGTGGCGGCGCTGGCTGATGTGCTGGCGCAGCCTTTGGCGGTGCAGTTGCTGGATCAGCCACTGGTCTTGTGGCGCGACGAGGCCGGTGCGGTGCATGCCTGGGCCGATCAATGCCCGCATCGGGGCGCGCGCTTGTCGCTGGGCCGGGTGTGCGCGGGTCGGCTGGAATGTCCCTATCACGGCTGGCAATTTGCGCCTTCAGGCCAATGTGTGCGGGTGCCCGCGCTGCCGGACTTTGTGCCACCAGTGGGCCATGCGGCGCGGGTATATGCGGTGCAGGTGTGGTGCGAATTGGTTTGGGTTTGCTTGCAGCCCGGCGGTCCTACGGCGCAGGCCTTGCCGCTGTTTGAGGCCGAAGCTGATGACCGCTTGCGCAAACTCAATTCTGGCCCCTACGACGTGGCAACCAGCGCGCCGCGCATCGTGGAAAATTTTTTGGACATGGCGCACTTCGGCTTTGTGCACGAAGGCTGGCTGGGCGCCCGCGATACGCCCGAGATTCCCGACTACCAGGTGGAGCCCACCCCCACTGGTCTGGTGGCCACCGGCTGCAAGGCCTGGCAGCCCCAGTCCAATGTGCACAGCACGCGCGGCGCGCTGGTGGAATACCGCTACGAGGTGACCGGGCCCTACACAGCGGTGCTGACCAAGGTGCCCGAGGCCGGCAGCACGGCGGTGCAAGGCTGGCGCGAGTCAATAGCCCTGTTTATTTGTCCCATGGGCCAGGAGCGCAGCCGGGTATGGTTCCGCCTGGCCGTGGCCGACTTTGCGACCGATGTGGCGAAGCTTCAGGAATTTCAGCACACCATCTTTACCCAGGACCAGCCCGTGCTGGAGTCGCAGCGCCCCGCCTGCTTGCCTTTGGACCTGCGGGCCGAAGCCCATACGGCAGCGGACAAGGCCTCTGCGGTTTACCGGAGGTTTTTGCGCCAGGCGGGCATCCGTTTCGGCACTTGCTAGGGGCAGGGGCCGGTGGGTAGCCCAAGCCACACAAGCCATGGGTTTTGCGCGGATGGGCGAGCTTGGCCCACGTGGCTGACCGGCACTTGTTATTTATCTAGGTATCGCCCTGAAAAAATTTCATCGATTTTTCGTCAGAACTAGTGAAAACCCTATAGCTATGTAAAGTTGACTTGCGCCATTATTCGACAGTCTTTCACCTTTACATCGGAGCTACATCATGGAGAAATCGAACAACTCGTCGTCCCGTCGCGGGCTTTTAAAGGGAGCGCTGGCTGCTAGCGCCCTAGCAGCTCCGATGATTTCGCGGGCAGAAACCGTGTCCCTGCGCTTTCAAAGCACTTGGCCTGCCAAGGACATCTTCCATGAGTTTGCTCAGGATTTTGCTGCCAAAGTCAACAGCATGGCCAGTGGCCGTCTGAAGATCGACGTGCTGCCCTCGGGCGCAGTCGTTCCGGCGTTCCAATTGCTGGACGCCGTCAACAAAGGCACCTTGGACGGCGGCCATGGCGTTTTGGCCTACCACTATGGCAAGAGCCCGGCGCTGGCGCTGTGGGGTTCCGGTCCTGCGTTTGGTATGGACTCCAACATGACTTTGGCTTGGCACGCGTATGGCGGTGGAAAGCAGTTGCTAGAAGAGGTTTACAAAAGCCTGAACATTGACGTTCATTCCTATATTTATGGCCCGATGCCCTCTCAACCCTTGGGTTGGTTCAAGAAGCCGATTGCCAAGCCGGAGGATATGAAGGGTCTGAAGTACCGCACAGTGGGATTGGCGGTGGACATCTTTACCGAAATGGGTGCCTCCGTGAACCCCTTGCCCGGCGGCGAGATTGTTGCGGCCATGGACCGTGGCCTGATCGACGCAGCCGAGTTCAACAATGCAACCTCTGACCGCATTTTGGGCTTCCCTGACGTGTCCAAGATTTGCATGTTGCAAAGCTTCCACCAAAGCACCGAGCAGTTCGAAATTCTGTTCAACAAAGGCAAGCTCGATGCGCTGCCCCAGGAACTGAAGAACATCGTTGAAGTCGCGGTTC
>CANJXV010000271.1 GCA_947478935.1 Comamonadaceae bacterium | reverse complement strand
GCATCGGTATGCAAGACCGCCACATTGGGCTGGTAGCGGATGGCGCTTAAGGTCTGGCGCTCCTGGCCGCTGGCATCACCCAGCAAGGCCAGCGCCTGGTCGCTGTGGGTGGCGATGACCACTTTGTCAAAACGCTCGATTTGGCCTTGCACGTGTACCAGCACGCCATCGGCCAAACGCTCTATGCGCTGCACCGGCGCGCTCAAACGCTTGTCGGCGATACCAGCCAAAATTTTGTTGACGTAATGGCGCGCGCCGCCGGGCACGGTGCGCCATTGGGGCCGGTTGGTCAGGGCAATCAGCCCGTGGTTATGGCAAAAGCGCACCATGGTCGCGACGGGGAAGGCCAGCATCTGGTCGGTCGGGCAGCTCCAGATACAGGCCAGCATAGGCAGGAAGTACCAGTCTTTGAACTCCTGCGAAAAACTGTGTTGGCGCAAAAATTCACCCAATGGCTGCACCAGCTCGGCGTCGGCATTGCGCAGCGCCAGGCCGGTAGCCAGCTTGTTAAAGCGCACCACGTCAAGCAGCATGCGCCAAAAGCGCGGGCGCAGCAGGTTGCTGCGCTGGGCAAACACGCCGTCCAGCGACGTGCCGCACCACTCCAGTGCCGGGTCCTCCCAGCTGGCGGCAGTTTTTACGGAAAAAGACATGTCCGAGTCGGCCGAGGGCACGCCCAGTTCGGCAAACAAAGCAATAAGCTGCGGATAAGTGCGGTCGTTAAACACCAAAAAACCGGTGTCCACGCCGTGGGCGCGGGGGCCGGTGGGCGTGTCTAGGGTGATGTCTACGGTATGCGTATGGCCGCCGAAATAGTCGCCCGCTTCCAGCAGTGTGATATCGGCCAGGCCTTTGAGCCTGTGCGCGGCAGCAAGACCAGAAATTCCTGAGCCAATAACGGCTACCTTCATAGTTAAGTCTCCAGTCGAGTTACTATACAGTAATAGCGCGACTGGAGAGTCGCATTTCATATTTGTTCGTTTCATACACGAATTGGTCAGGAATCAGCGGCCGGCAAAGCCAGACCCCCGTTAGTGGCTTAGGGCGCTGATGCCTGGCTTGCCCGCCTAAAATCAAAAGTCATCGAAAGCACTGCATGCTCTACCCAGAACTCTTCAGACAACTGGAATCCGTACGCTGGGACATGGAGCGCGACATCCCTTGGGCCAGTTTTAACCCCGCCGCCTTGTCCGACGAGCAGGCCACCACCATCAAGATGAACGCGATTACCGAGTGGGCGGCACTACCGGCCACCGAAATGTTTTTGCGCGACAACCGGGGTGACAGTGACTTTTCGGCCTTTATGTCGATCTGGTTCTTCGAGGAACAAAAGCATTCGCTGGTGCTGATGGAGTATTTGCGGCGCTTTCGGCCCGAGTTGGTACCCACCGAGGCCGAGCTGCACAACGTGCGCTTTGAGTTTGACCCGGCCCCAGCGCTGGAGACGCTGATGCTGCACTTTTGCGGCGAGATTCGCCTGAACCACTGGTACCGCCGCGCCAGCGAATGGCATACCGAACCGGTGATCAAATCCATTTACACCCGCTTAAGCCAAGACGAAGCGCGCCACGGCGGCGCCTACCTGAAGTACATGAAGCGCGCCATCCAAAACGTGGGGCTGGAGGCCAAAAGCGCGTTTGCCAAAGTAGGCGTGCTGATGGCCAGCGCGCGGCGCACCAGCCAGGCTCTGCACCCGACCAATTTGCATGTGAATAAAGCGCTATTCCCCAACGACACGGTGCAAGCACGTCTGCCCAACCCGGACTGGCTGGAGCACTGGCTGGACAAGCAAATTGATTTTGATGCCGTCTGGGAAAACAAAGTGATAGAGCGCATACTGCACAACATGAGCCTTTTGATGGAACGCAGCTTTGGCACTGTGCAAGAACTCAATAAATACCGCAAAGAACTGGCGCGAGAACTGGGCAGCGCCCTGGAACCGGGCGCGCCTGCCAGTAAAGCGGCATGAGCGACACCCGCCCCGCCGCAGCGCCGCCAGCCATGCTGGACAAACTGTGCGAGCGCAGCAACTTGGCAGCGGCGCTAGCCCATTTACCCCGGCCCTGGGTGTTTACCAACGGCGTGTTTGACGTACTGCACCGCGGCCATGTGGTCTATCTGGCCCAGGCCCGCGCGCTGGGCGGCAGCTTGATTGTGGCGCTCAATACAGACGCATCCACACGCCGCCTAGGCAAAGGCGATGACCGCCCGCTGAACCATGAAATGGACCGTGCCATCGTCATGGCCAGCCAGGAAGCGGTCAGCCTGGTCACCTGGTTTGCCGAAGACAACCCGCAAGCACTGATCGCCGAAATCCGCCCGGATATTTTGGTCAAAGGTGGCGACTACAACATGGAGGTGTTGCCCGAAACTGCGCTAATGCATTCCTGGGGCGGCACGGCGCTGGCGCTGCCTTTTGTGTCGGGGTACTCGACTACGGGCTTGGTGAAGAGGATTCGGGCGCAGGGTAATGCATAGCTGGCACTGAGGGCTATTGGCGAGCCGGGCTTTCGAGCGGGCTGATACGAGGATTTTGCTTCACAGCTTTAAATCCCCTACATGGCGCGTTTGGACTCAACGCGAACCTTCAGGCTGTTTTAATCACTCTCACAAAGCGGGCCTTAGTCAAAGGCGGGCGATGGTCCAGGTCTGCCTTAGCCGCTCACTCAAAATAATCGAAGTCAGGTGCGTACCGATCGCTGCCTATTGAACGAGAAGCTCTTCCAGACGACCTTGACTGCGGCCAATTCAAATGACGTGGCATCGCGCTCGCCAACTGATTCTTCTCGCCTAAAAATGGTACTGAATTTTGCTGAAATCGCTTACAGCAAATACATAAAGAATTTGCAAGTCCTCTTCATTAACATTGTTGATCTGGTGCTGGGCATTGCTAGGAATGAACAGCATTCTTCCGGGCTCGACGTCATGCACCACACCTTCAATGGTGACAGTTCCACGTCCTGAGAGCGTGTAATACGTTTCAGATTGTGAATGGCGATGCGGCTCAAGCGATTCGTCCTGTCTGAGCCGAACAACGCCCATCGTTATGTCGTTCTGGCACCCTGAAGCACTACCAAGTAGCTCCTTCCATTGCGCCTTGCCTCGGATGGCAATCTGATCGAGCGGCCAGTGCTTCCATTCAAGCGCATCAAGGTGTTCGGAGGCAGTCTGCATTACTAAATAACTTTCATTAGTTTGATACTGTCATTCTGGGCGGGAGATAACTTTTTCAAGCACTAGCGGGATCTGGCAAGCGAGAAGCAATAGGGCCACATACTAAGCGGATGAAATCACCCTGCAAGCACGCCAACAACCTAATAAGCGGTGTTTCACTTGTGGACACCCGCCATTAGACCGTTTACACAAAATTCAGTACACCCCCACGTCGATGCCAGCTATGCCACGGCGAATGAATTCGGCCTCAGTCTTACGCTTTGCTATCGCGGATGTAGCCGCGCTTTCCATGCATTGAGACATCGATTCCCCTTGCTCCATCACACCTATGCCCTTAAGCCATCTCTGCCTGCAAAGCAAAGCTATCCGCACTGGCCTTGGGCCAGTGGTGCTGGTACACCATGGGCAACTTATCCAGCGTGTCTTTGAGCAAGCTGCCTTCGGGGATTTCGCGCAGCAAGGCATGGGCCAGGCTGTCTACGGTGTGGTCGCCGGTGCGGCGCACGATGTGGTGGGCGTTGATCTCGTTAGGGTGTT
>CANJXV010000270.1 GCA_947478935.1 Comamonadaceae bacterium | reverse complement strand
GAGTTTAAAAATTCGACCATGCGCAGGTTGAGCGAACTCCACAAATCATGGGTCATGCAGCGCGAGCCGTCGGTTTGGCAGTTTTCTTTGCCGCCGCAGTGGGTGGCGTCTATGGGTTCGTCCACCGAGGTAATGATGTCGGCGACCGTAATGTCTGCCGCCCGCCGCGCTAGCGTGTAACCGCCGCCCGGGCCACGGGTGGATTCCACCAGCTCATTGCGGCGCAACTTGCCGAATAACTGCTCTAAATAGGAGAGAGAAATCTGCTGGCGCTGGCTGATAGCCGCCAAAGTAACCGGTCCGCTGGCCTGGCGCAGGCCCAAGTCGATCATGGCAGTGACGGCAAAACGGCCTTTGGTAGTGAGGCGCATGGCGGGCTCCTGAATCGGGTGTTAAGTTGACTAACCGACTCAAGTATAACCAACAACCTACTGTTTTGCTCGGGTAAATAGACCGTCCGGTATTGATTTTGCCTATCAGGCCCGCAGCGGCAGCAGCACCACCTTGTCGCGCCCCGCCGCGCCGAAGGCCTGTTCTTTCAGGATGGCCAGTTGGTCGCGCACCCGCGCCGCTTTTTCGAACTCCAGGTTGCGGGCGTGTTCCATCATGAGTTTTTCCAGACGCTTTATCTCGCGGGCCACGTCTTTTTCGCTCATATCCTCCACCTGGGCGCGCTGCATCGCGTCGCGCTCCAGGCGGTCAGCCTCTTTGCCGGCTTTTTCGCTGTACACGCCGTCGATCAGGTCGCGCACCTCTTTAACGATGCTGCGCGGGGTAATGCCGTGCTCCAAGTTATGAGCCACCTGCCGTGTGCGCCGCCGCTCGGTCTCGCCGATGGCGCGGGCCATGGAGTCGGTAATGCGATCGGCATACAAAATCGCCCGCCCATGCAAATTGCGTGCTGCACGGCCTATGGTTTGAATCAGCGAACGCTCCGAGCGCAAGAAGCCTTCTTTATCCGCATCCAAAATCGCCACCAGCGAGACTTCCGGCAAATCAATACCTTCACGCAACAGGTTAATACCCACCAGCACATCAAAAGCGCCCAGGCGTAAATCGCGCAGTATTTCTACCCGCTCCACCGTGTCCACATCGCTGTGGAGGTAGCGCACTTTGACGCCGTTATCGCTCAGGTAGTCAGTTAATTGCTCGGCCATGCGCTTGGTCAGCGTGGTAATCAACACGCGCTCATTTTTGTCCACCCGGATGCGGATTTCCTGCAGCACATCGTCCACCTGCGAGCTGGCCGGGCGCACTTCCACTTCCGGGTCCACCAGGCCGGTGGGGCGCACCAGTTGCTCTACCACCTGGCCCGTGTGGTCTTTTTCCCATTGCGCAGGGGTGGCCGATACGAACACGGCCTGACGCATCTTGCGCTCAAATTCTTCAAACTTCAGGGGTCGGTTGTCTAACGCGCTAGGTAAGCGGAAACCATATTCCACCAGCGTGGTTTTGCGCGATCTATCACCGTTATACATAGCGCCCAATTGGCCGATCAGCACATGGCTTTCGTCCAAAAACATGATGGCGTCTTTGGGTAGGTAGTCGGTCAAAGTAGCCGGTGGTTCGCCGGGCGCTGCGCCCGAAAGGTGGCGCGAGTAATTTTCAATGCCTTTGCAATGCCCTACTTCGCTGAGCATCTCAAGATCAAAACGGGTGCGCTGCTCCAGGCGCTGGGCTTCGACCAGCTTGCCCATGCCCACCAGTTCTTTGAGCCGATCTGATAACTCGGTTTTGATGGTTTCCACCGCCATCAACACCTGCTCACGCGGTGTGACGTAATGGCTGCTGGGGTACACGGTAAAGCGCGGAATCTTTTGGCGTATGCGCCCGGTCAGCGGGTCAAAGAGTTGCAGCGACTCGATTTCGTCGTCAAACAACTCCACGCGGATCGCCATTTCGCTGTGCTCGGCGGGGAAGATGTCGATGGTGTCGCCGCGCACACGGAAAGTGCCGCGCGAAAAATCCATATCGTTGCGCTGGTATTGCATGCGCACCAATTGCATGATCATGTCGCGCTGGCCTAACTTATCGCCAGCGCGCAGTGTCATCACCATCTGGTGGTAGGCCTCAGGCTGGCCAATGCCGTAAATCGCCGAAACCGTGGCGACGATGATCACATCGCGTCGCTCCAATACGCTTTTCGTGCATGACAAGCGCATTTGCTCGATATGCTCGTTAATCGCCGAGTCTTTCTCGATAAACAAATCGCGCTGCGGCACATAGGCCTCGGGCTGGTAGTAGTCGTAATAGCTGACGAAATACTCGACCGCATTGTTCGGAAAAAACTCGCGAAATTCGCTGTAGAGCTGCGCTGCCAAGGTTTTATTAGGCGCAAAAATAATCGCTGGGCGGCCCAGTCGGGCAATCACATTGGCCATGGTGAAGGTCTTACCCGAGCCGGTCACGCCCAACAGGGTCTGAAACACCTCGCCGTCGCGTACACCCTCGACCAACTGCGCGATCGCCGTGGGCTGATCACCCGCCGGGGGATAGGGCTGGTACAGCTCAAAAGGCGAGTCAGGAAAACTGACAAATTCGCCCGGACTCGCAGGGGCAATGACTTCTAGGGGCTCAGACATGGGGTGGGGTAAGAGGACAACCCGCTAGCTTAGCGCAGTAAGCCCTGCGCGCAGTTTCTTTAGTGCCCGGCACCAGTTGGCCCAAAAGGGCGATCACCGCACGAAGGCTAAAATACGGCGCTGCTTTTCCCTTGCCCCGCTTGGATGCGGGCGCATCAACCCTCAACTGCTTCAGGACTCCTTCATGTCTCTTTTTTCCGCCGTCGAAATGGCCCCACGCGACCCGATCTTGGGCCTGAACGAACAATTCAATGCCGATCCCAACCCCGCGAAAGTCAATTTAGGCGTGGGCGTGTATTTCGACGAGAACGGCAAACTGCCCTTACTGCAATGCGTTCAGGCCGCTGAAAAAACCATGATGGAAAAGCCCACCGCGCGCGGCTATTTGCCGATTGACGGTATTGCCGCCTACGACAGCGCTGTCAAAGGTTTGGTCTTTGGTGAAGGCTCCGAGCCGGTTACCTCCGGACGCGTAGCCACCGTTCAAGCGGTGGGCGGCACCGGAGGACTGAAAATCGGCGCCGACTTTTTGCACTACGTCAGCCCCGGCGCCACGGTCTTGATTTCAGACCCCAGCTGGGAAAACCACCGCGCACTGTTTAGCCACGCTGGGTTCAAGGTCGAGACATATGCCTATTACGACAGCCAACAGCATGCGGTTAATTTTGAGGGCATGCTGGCCTCGCTGAATGCCGCAGCGCCGGGCACCATCGTCGTCCTGCACGCTTGCTGCCACAACCCTACCGGTTATGACATCACTCCAGCGCAATGGGACCAGGTGATTGCCGCCATTCAAGCGCGCAGCCTGACCGCCTTTTTAGACATGGCCTACCAAGGCTTTGGCCACGGCATCGCCGAAGACGGCGCAGTGGTCGCCAAGTTTGTGGCTGCCGGATTGAATTTTTTCGTGTCCACCTCGTTTTCCAAGAGTTTCAGCCTATACGGCGAGCGCGTCGGCGCCCTGAGCGTAGTTTGCAAGGACAAAGAAGAATGCGCCCGCGTGCTTAGCCAGCTCAAAATCGTGATCCGCACCAACTATTCCAACCCGCCCATCCACGGCGGCGCGGTGGTGGCAGCGGTGCTGGGCAACCCGGTATTGCGCGCCCAATGGGAAGAGGAACTGGGCACCATGCGCG
>CANJXV010000269.1 GCA_947478935.1 Comamonadaceae bacterium | reverse complement strand
GCCACGGCCGCTGTCAGTTTTTTAGCATAGGGCACATGTAAAAACTCATTGGGGCCGTGCGCATTGCTCTTGGGGCCGAGTACGCCGCAGACCATCATTTGCGCTTTCGGGAAGCCTCGACTGAGCATATTCATCAGCGGAATGGTGCCGCCTTGGCCGATGTAGCCGCAGCCTGCGCCAAAGTGCGCGTGCGAGGCATCGTTGAGCGCTTGTTCAAACCAGGGCGCGGTGTCTGGCGCATTCCAGCCGGTGGCGCCACCCGACGTTTCAAAAGTCACTTTGGCTTGGTAGGGCGCGTTGTCTTCTAGCAAGGCTTTCAACGCTTGCACCGCAGCGGCCGCTTCTACCAATGGCGGCAGTCGCAAAGAGAGCTTGAAGGCGGTGAAAGGGCGCAGCACGTTACCGGCGTCTTTCATGGCCGGAAAACCTTCGGCGCCGGTGACGCTGAGTGTGGGCATCCAGGTGCGGTTGAGCAGGGCTTGCAGCGGGTCAGTGGTGGTCGGCAGCACCGATTGCGTGGCGCCGCCGCAGTCGTAATGCGCCCAGGGAAAGCGCTTGTACACCTCGTCGCCCAAGATGTCTGCTGTGGCGCGCGCCTGCGCTAAGCGCTCGGGGGGTACTTCGCAATGGAAGATGCCTGGCAGCAAGCGCCCGGTGGCGCTGTCTTCCAGCCGGTCCAAGACCTGGCGCAAGACACGAAAGCTGGAGGGCACCACGCCGCTAGCATCGCCCGAATGCACGCCCTCGGTCAGCACATCCACCCGCAATACGCCGCTGGCCATACCGCGCAAACTATTGGTTAACCACAGCTGGTCGTAATTGCCAGCGCCCGAATCCAGGCACACCACCAGGCCCACATCGCCTAGGCGGGTACGCAGCGCGTCCACATAAGGAAGCAAATCGTAAGAGCCGCTTTCTTCGCAGGTCTCAATCAAACCCAAGATGCGCGGATGCGCCACTTTTTGGTCTTTGAGTGCGGCAATCGCCGCTATGGCCGCATAGGCGGCGTAGCCATCGTCGGCGCCGCCTCGTCCGTAAAGCTTGCCATCTTCGTACTTGGGCGTCCATGGCCCCAAGTCTTTGCGCCAGCCCGAAAATTCGGGTTGCTTATCCAGGTGGCCGTACATTAAAACCGTTTGCGTTGACACACCAGCTTGCGCATTGCGCGTGGCCGCAACCTCGAAAAAAATCACTGGCGTACGCCCGGGCAGACGTACTATTTCCAGGCTCAAGCCTTCGAGCTTTTGTGCCTCTATCCATTGTGCGGTGTTGCGCACCACCGTCTCGAGGTAGCCGTGGGCTAACCAGTCGGCGTCAAACATCGGGGATTTGGCGGGAATGGCGATGTAGTCGCTCAGGCGTTGCACGATGTCGCCGTCCCAGGCCTGGCTGACGTGGGATAGTGCTTGGGTGGTGTTAAGCGCGGAATCAGGTAGGCGAGCGGTCACTGTGTTTTCTCCATTCGTATTGAGCGCGCATGATGCCACGGCTGCGCTCTATGATGGCCGACCAATGCACTTTACGGATGGCAAACATGGCAAACAGCGCGTATGGACCTCAGGTTTTGGCCTTTGATATTTTTGGAACCGTGGTCGATTGGCATGGCAGCATTGCGCGCGAAATACGTGCCATCCATCCGGCGGTTGATGCTGATGCATTCGCACTGGCCTGGCGCGCTGGCTACCAACCGGCCATGCGCCGCGTGATGGCCGGAGAGCTACCCTGGACCTTGATTGACGACTTGCACCGCATGATTTTGGATGAGGTGCTTGAGCAGTTTGGCCTGACGCATCTGGGCGAATCGGCGCGTGCCGACCTCAACCGCGTTTGGCACCGCCTAGATCCTTGGCCGGATGTGTTGCAAGGCCTGACGCGGTTGAAAACCCGATTTATCCTGTGCACTCTTTCTAACGGAAACCTTAATTTGCTCACCCGCCTGTCCAAGCGCGCGGGCTTGCCTTGGGACTGCATCTTGAGCGCCGAAGTGTTTCGCGCCTATAAGCCCGATCCGCGCACTTACCTCGGTGTGGCGCAAACTTTTGATGTGCCCCCGGACCAGGTGATGTTGGTGGCTACCCACCACGACGATTTGGAAGCCGCCCGCGCTTGTGGTTTGCAAACCGCCTATATCGAAAGGCTGCTGGAATTTGGTGCGCGTAATCCCAAAGATGTGAGTCCGCGCGCGGCCAACCATTTGCATGGGCGTGACCTGCTGGATCTGGCGCAACAGCTCGGCTATTAACGCGCTAGCTTGTACACCGAAGTGCCGGCGCGCCAGTTGGGCAACCAGCGCACTACTTCGCCATCTTGCAGTCCAAAGCTGTCAATCACGCGCAAGCCGTTTTTGCGCGCCAGCGCGCCCAGGTCGGCGTGCGTGCCAACGCGGATATTGGGCGTGTCATACCACTGGTAGGGTAGGCGCTTGGTCACCGGCATGCGGCCTTGCAGCACGCTGAAGCGATTGGGCCAATGTCCAAAATTGGGGAAGGCCACAATGCCGATGCGCCCCACGCGTGCAGTTTCACGCAACATGACCTCGGCGTTTCGCAAGTGCTGCAAGGTATCAATTTGCAGCACCACGTCAAAAGAGGCGTCATCAAACATGGCCAGACCCTCGTCCAGGTTGAGCTGAATGACGTTGACGCCGCGCTGCACACAGGCCAGCACATTAGCGTCATCGATTTCAACACCATAGCCGCTGCAACCGCGCGTAGCTTGTAAATGCGCCAACATCGCGCCGTCGCCGCACCCTAGGTCGAGCACGCGTGCGCCTTCGGGCACCAATTGGGCCAACGCGTTTTGGATAGAGAGGTCGCTCATACGCCTACCTCCGCAGCCAGGGAGTCAAAGTAAGAACGCACGACGCTGTGGTAGCGCACATCGTCCAGCAAAAAAGCATCATGCCCGTGCGGCGCATCGATCTCGGCGTAGCTGACATCGCGCTGGTTGTCTAACAGCGCTTTGACGATTTCGCGACTACGCGAAGGCGCAAAGCGCCAGTCCGTCACAAAGCTGACCAGCAAGAATTTGCTGCGAGCTGCCGCCAGCGCTTGGGTCAAGCTGCCGCCGAAAGTACGTGCCGGGTCAAAGTAGTCCAGTGCACGGGTGATTAGTAAATAGGTGTTGGCGTCAAAATAATCTGCAAATTTGTCGCCCTGGTAGCGCAAATAGCTTTCTATCTGGAATTCCACCTCTTGCGTGCTGTAGCGGTAGTCGGTGTGGCTACTTGGATCCTGAACCGCATGGCGCAACTGGCGCCCGAATTTGGCGTTCATCACATCGTCGCTTAGGTAAGTGATGTGGCCGATCATGCGTGCGATGCGCAGCCCGCGCTTGGGCACCACGCCATGGCGGTAGAAGTGGCCGCCATGAAAATCCGGGTCGGTGGTGATGGCGCGGCGCGCCACTTCGTTAAACGCAATGTTTTCTGCCGTCAGATTAGGGGCGCTGGCCACCACGACCGCGCGGCGCACGCGGCTGGGGTATTGCAGCGTCCAGGCTAGCGCTTGCATGCCGCCTAGGCTGCCGCCCATCACGGCGGCTAAAGTCGTGATGCCCAGCCGGTCGAGCAAGCGCGCTTGGGCGTCCACCCAGTCTTCCACCGTAACTACCGGAAAATCCGCACCATAGACCTGCCCGTCTGCGCTATCGGGGTTGATGTGCATCGGGCCGGTGGAGCCAAAGCAAGAGCCCAGGTTGTTCACGCCGATGACAAAGAAGCGATT